>JAKQGD010000471.1 GCA_029573365.1 Bacteroidota bacterium
GGATTGTTGCCTACGGCTTCTGCCAATGGTATGTATTTGAGGTCTGCCCGAGGTTTGAGCTTGTCTTTTTTAAGCCGTCGATCTATATTTAGCTGCCTGATTTTATTATTGAGCTGCATGAGGTAAGGATGTGAACCGGTATTAAAAAAGCTGGGACCAAAATCAGCTGCCATGCCATCAGCAGGCAGGCCGGTCAAAACCTGCTCTATTTCTTGCGGAGTCCGTCCCGGTGGCAGCCCCTTGTTGTTTCCTGAGGCATCCCAGAAAAAGCCGGTAAAGTATTTTGTGCTTTTGGCATAGTCCAGAGTAGCCTGATTGAGGAGTATGGCCAGATTTTGTACCTGAATCAGAGCCTCCGTAGTGTCGATCGCAGGCCTGTCACCTGTAGCAGCATACCGTCGTATGGCCTGCTGACGGGCTTGTGCATTGGCGAAAGCCTCCTCAGCCACCTTCAGGATATGATACGATCTGAACCATTCCCAGTACATCTCCGAGGCATCAAAAAGAAGGTTGTTGGTCAGGTTTTGTTGGTTTAGTGCCGCGTTTTCTGCTGCAATGCCGGCTGTCCACAACTCGGCCCTTCGTTCGTCGATGATAAGCCCTTGCCCTACAGGGAGCGATACTCCGCCAAAAAACAGACCGCCCGGTGGTGTTGTGTCATCTTGGCTGAGAAATATGCCACTATTGGTTTCGTAGCCTCCCACCAGTTCCAGCCCCAGTCTGGTGGGTAACTTGAGCTGGCCATTGATAAGACTGTAATATTTTTTGGAGTCGAAATATTTTTGGTTTATGTTTCCTGCGGCAACGGGGTCAAAGCCGCCTTTGGCCTTCATTAACTGGGCTTTGGCCATATCAGGGCCCAGTCTGGCTACATTGGCGAGCGGATGGAAATCTCTGACCTCCTGCATTACCTCATTAAATGGAAGGATCTGGCCCTGACTGCCGGCAAAGGTGGATTTCAGCAACAATACCGCCAGGAAGATGATACACAGGTTTCTCATTTTTTAGAGTTTTTTATGGTGGCTTGTCCTGTGGATTTCGTTTTGTAATAGTCTGGCGGAAACCCATTGATTTGTCTCCATATTTCGTACCATACCCTTACGTCCTTGAGCATGGTGATGGCTTTGACTCCGGCACCTACCCTGAGTTGTTCCGGCCAGGGATGTTCGTCGGCTACAGGAGTCAGCAGCACCCTGTACATGTGGTTATCGGAGATAAAATTGTCCATGGCGAGGACTTTGCCGCGATACGTACCGTACGAGATCCCGGGCCATCCGGAAAAAATAATCGCCGGCCAACCGTCAAACTGTACCATGACCTCCTGCCCTTTTTCGAAAAGTGGAAGATCTATCGGTTTGACCCACATTTGTATGGCCATATTGTAATTTACAGGCATGACAGAGACAAGTTCGTCACCTTCCTTTATCAATTCTCCGATACCCGTCTTGCGGGCTTGTGTCACAAAGCCGTCCTGAGGAGCGAGCACAAAGTAAAGTGACCTCCGCACACTGTAGTTATTGAACTGACTTTTAAGCTTGCCAATGGCAGCATCCGAATCGTACTGACTGGCCAGGGCACTCATTCTTTCTGATCTGGCTTTTGATATCTTATCCAAATAATCGGCCTCTATGCTGTTTAATTCGATCCTGCTGTTGATGAGTTCGTTTTTGGCAGCCAGAAATTTGTTTTCCTGCGATATTAGTTTTGCTCCAGCTTCCTGCCATTTGAGACGTCTGTTTTCGAGGTCTGTCAGGGACCGAAGGCCCTCGGCATGCAATGTTTCAAACCGTTTGTACTGTTCCAGGGCAATGTCACTAGCCAGTCGGGCGGCAGCAAGGTCTATGCTGTCTGACTGCACCTTCAGTATGTTTTGCTGCACCTTGTTTTTTGCCTGCTCCGTTTTAAGTTTTCTGCCTGCTTCGAGGGCGTTGATCTGTTCAGAAAGTGATTGTGCTTTTTCGATATAGGAGGTTCTGGAGTATTCCTTGGCATCAATCTGAGTCTGTGTGTTAGACATAAGGTCCGGGTCAAAGTAATCGTCCTTTACCTCTGAAATCCTGAGAATGGTGTCACCTTTGTTGACTCGCTGGCCTTCCTGTACATACCAGCGTTCTATCCTCCCTGCAATCACAGACTGTATGGTCTGCGGCCTTTGCTCCGGATTGAGAGCTATGAGCTCGCCATTAGACCGCACGTTTTGGGTCCAGGGGAGGAACATAGACACGATGACTAACAGCAATAAAAATAAGGCTGTCCTCAACAAATGCTCATAAGTGTACTGGTCCAGTTTTTTCAGTTTGCCAAATGAGGACAGCGTACTTGTGTCTATGAAGTATTTTATGGTGTTTTCCGAAAGGTTTAACATATCTCGTTGGTTTTAATATTTTGGTCATATTTCTGAGTAATTTTTCCATCTTCCATTTGAAGGACAGTATCAGCCATGCCGATGATGGACGGATCACTCGTGATCATAAGTACAGTCAGGGGATTTGATTTGTCAAAAATATATTCAAGAATCTCTTTCTTTTCAGATGGGATTATATTTTTGAAAAAGTCTTCAATGATCAGGAATCCCGGTTTTTTGATGAGGTTTCTGGCCAGGATTATCTTCTGGGCCACACTGCCGGGCAGCCTGATGCCCTGGGGGCCTATCTTTGTAAAATATCCTTCGGGAAGACCTGAAATGAACTTTTCCAGTTTGGTCAGTCTCAGGATTTCGGCCAGCTCATCGAGGTCATAATCTTTGCCGAGAGTCAGGTTTTCCAGGATGTTGCCATGAAATACCCGGTCCTGGGCTATACATTCGCCTATCTGCTCACGAAGCTGGTTTATGTCGTAATTGTTTATCGGAATGTCATTGTATGTAATCGATCCTGAACTGGAGTCATAAAACAATGCAAGGATTTTGGTCAGGGTATTTTTCCCGGCACCATTCTGGCCGGTAAGCACGGCTTTTACTCCGCTTTTCAGCTTGAAACTTACTCCTCTGAGGCTATCAACAGTGGCATCAGGATACCTAAACCTCAAATTGTTTACCTCGACGGACATGCCTTTTTCTGCAATGTTCCTTTGCCCAAAATGAGGTCTGCTTTCTTCCAGTGGCAGGTCTGTAACCTGGCTTATCTTTTCGATAGAGGTGAGCAGGTCATAGACAGTCTCCAGGGTAAGAAAAAGTTTTTCGGACGAAGATATAAGCAGTAGAACAATGATCTCTGCAGCCACAAACTGGCCTATGTTCATCTGCTGGTTAAAAACAAGAATACCTCCCAGTATCAGAAAACTGGCAGCAATCAGGATTTTTAAGGCTATATAAAAATAATAATGCTTCAAAAGAATGGAAAAATGAGACTCCCTGGCACCAAGATAGTCCATGACAAGTTTATCTGTTTTTTTCATGGGTAATGATGAGGCACAGGCCAGGCGAAAGGTGACATTGGTTCTTGCTACTTCTTCGAGCCAGAAAGCCACCTTGTATTTTTCTTTTGATTCCTTCAATGATGATTTAAGGCCGGGCATAAACATGGAGTTGGCAAGAATATATACAAGGACAAGGATTATAAAACTGAATACAATAAAAAACGGGTGGTAAAATGACAAAAGAATGAGGCCAAATAGTATCTGTACTCCCGATGCTGCAAACTCGAGGAGCACCTTGGCAACTCCTTTTTGGATGGTCAGAGTGTCAAAGAATCGGTTCATAAGTTCCGGAGCATATTGTTTGTGCAGGGCGGCCAGTTTTATTCTGGGGATACGATAGGTAAATTCAAATGCAGACCTTACAAAAATATCTCTCTGCAGTGCTTCTGTGATGCGTAGCTGTATGATCTGCAGGCTTCCATTGAACAAATAGCCTACCAGTACCACAATGACCAGTATAATCCAGGCTGTGGAAACCTGACCGCCTTGGATGAGGTTAATTATGGCCTGAATGCCCAGCGGAAGGCTGAGGGATACGAGACCGCTTAGCAGGGCAAAAATGTACAGATTCCTGATGGCCTTGCCATGGGGGGCTAACATACGGAAAAATCGTTGTACGGGAGTCAGCATATGGTTTAATTTTGGTGGTTGAGGTTTGAGATTGCCAGTATATAATAAAAATTGACGAGGTAATCTTCATCCGTTGACTTATCAGTGAGGCCCGGTAGATGTCCGGCAAAAAAGAGTTGATGGTGTATACCCTCAATGATGGTCGAAACCAACATGTGTGGGGTTTTGTATGCCGGATCGATTTCGAGGATGATGTTGCTGATCAAAGCCACAATTCTTTTGTAATTGTAGTAAAGGCCCAGACGGTTTAGTTTGTCCACATCTTTTATAAAATACGATTTCGATGATTCGGTACAGATGATCTGAAAGAGTTTTTCTTTGTCAGATTCGATCGATGCGGCTTTCAGGCGGTTGGCCAGAATGGCTATGGCATTTCGCAGTTTTACTCTAGGTTGATTAATATTGGCATTGACCATGACAAGCTGATATTCGGTCCAGGCCCAGTACCAAGATGTGAGATACAGCAGCAACTTGCTTTTGTTTTCAAAATATCGGTAAACAGAAGCTTCCGTGGTTCCGATATTTTGTGAGAGCTTCCTGAATGTAAAGTTTTCCAGTCCAAGCTCTACAATCATGTTAACCGACTCCCTGAGGATAGCTTTGCCCAAAGGCGTG
>JAKQGD010000489.1 GCA_029573365.1 Bacteroidota bacterium
TTTAGACATACCTATGCCATTGTCAGAAACATAAAATTCTACGCCTCCGCGGGCGTCGTTTGTGCCTATGACGATTTCAGGTTGCTGGGGAGTGTATTTTTCGGCATTGTCCAGCAGATTATTGATGATGCTCGAAAGGTGTGTGGCATCTCCTTCGATTACAGGATTTTTGGCCTCGAGGCGGGTGCTTATGTTTCCCCCCTTGGACTGCACCTTTAGTTCAGCATTTACAGCAGCATCGGTGATGAGGTCGTGGATGTTGAGCTGGTTAAACTTGAGTTCGATATTTTCCTTTTCTATCTGGGCCATTTGCAGCACCTTTTCTACCTGGCTCAGCATACGTTTGTTTTCCTGCTTTATGATGTTGATAAATTTTGTAATCTTCTCCTTGTTGTCCAGGATCGTCGGACTCAGTATAGAGTCTGAGGCCAGAGATATAGTGGCTATGGGGGTTTTAAACTCATGGGTCATATTGTTTATAAAGTCAGTTTTCATCTCTGATATCTTCTTCTGGTGGAAGATGACATAGATCGTGTACGAAAAACAATAGAGTATCAAACCCGTAAAAACCACGGAGCTCAGGAGCACCCAGATGACGTTTGACCAGAGAAATCGTTGTTTTCCTGGAAAATAGAGGTTTAGGTGCCCCGGATTGGTTATGTCGTCAGCAAATAGTGAAATCTTGTATTCTGCCTTGTACAGTGGATTCATGGCTGCGACATTGCTCGATTTGGTGGTGTCGCCTATGGTAGCGGTATAATTACCGTTTTCTATGATGTATGCCTTCTCACGATTGGAGAAAACACCGTATTCGTAGGGCAGGTCTATGGACTTGGATTCCAGCTCGGCCTTGAGATAGGATTGGAGCTTCTGTATGTCTATGCTTTCCAGCAACTGGTTGGGATCCATAAATGAAGATTTTAACTCCAGTTCCCGTATTTTTTTTCCGAGCCCCGAAGAGCTGGATGAAAGATCGTCTTTAATGATGTCAGCAAGCACATTTTTAGGAGACAGGATGCTTTTTTCAGCATAATAACGTTTTTCTGCGGCAACCTCAGCGTCGGTCATCAGTCGCTTTTTGACGTTGTTCAGAGCTATGGTTACCTTGTCGTTAAAGTTTTTTTCGTCTAGGTCTACGGCTCTTTTGATCCAGAAATACTGAATGGCCCCTACTCCTATCAAAGCCAGGGTCATGATTACGATGATGGTCCAGATCGCCTTTTTGCTCATATGATACAAAAATATTCATTAGTGGTGATACAACCTGCCATTTAACAAACAATTAACTGCATACAGATGCGAAAAACTTTTATACATTTGTTTTAAATTTCATGTATGAAAAACCTCTCTGCGTTTTATTGGATAGCTTTATTTTTAGGTCTGAGCCACATAAACACGGCGGCACAGAGTCTGAGTCCCGGGGTACATTTGGGCATGACTTTAACCAGGATGTTATGGGCAGATAAAGCTGACGACAATACATCGTTTTTTATCTTGTATCCCGACACACAATTCAAACCTTCGTGGGCACTGGGCATTTCTGCCGATCTTAAACTGTCGGACAAATTTTATATACCAGCACAACTCGATTTTTACAGTAAAAGATTTTCTGTGAGTACCGGTGGAGTGGTTCATTACAGGGACGAAGAAGGTCAGTGGCTGGCCATAAGGACCGACTATCTGGATTATAGCATAAACCAGGTTGCTTTGTCGGCTGGTGGCGGATATAATGTTACA
>JAKQGD010000501.1 GCA_029573365.1 Bacteroidota bacterium
GAGGGTGAGTCGGAGAAGAACGCCGTGGCTACGGCGGATATGGTGAACCGGTTCCAGACCGATAGGATCATTACCATGAGCCTTGTTGTCTTTTTCGGCACTGAACTGGACGGCATGGTGAAAAGGGGCGAGTTCACCCCGGCAGGCCCGAAGGAACGCCTGGTCGAGATCAGGACACTGCTGGAGAACCTTGACCCTCAGCAGCCCACGCTATTCGACACCACCCACCCCACGAACATGATCAAGATCCAGGGCACCCTGCCCCGGGACAAAGAAAGATTGATCATGGAAGTAACCCGGTACCTTGAATTGGCGTAAGGTTTCTCGTCCAGCATTCCCCTTCAAGCACTTGTGCCTGCTTGTCATCCTGAGGAGTCCGCCAGCCGGCGGATGAGGATCTGATCCTGGGACTTTTCACCGCAGGGGACGCAGACGAGTGCCCCAAGCAAAGCGATAGGGTATGACACAGATGATCACAGATGGGTTCTAACAAATCGACAGGACTTATCTGCGTCAATCTGCGTAATACCCTACGCTTGCAGTATGCAGGCTAGGGCACTTGGTCTGCGGATACCATGTTCTTGTTTTGGTTCCTTGACCCGAGCATCAAGACAGACCGGGACTACTATTATCCACAGACGAGTGCCCCAAGCAAAGCGACAGGGCATGGCACAGATGGCCACAGATCGGTTTTTTTTAAAAAAATTAAGCTCTTATCTGTGTCAATCTGCGTAATCTGCGGATAAATCAAATTGGCTAACCTATCTTTTCCGAAAGGAGATTGTCACTTCAATGGACTCACTTGAAAAACCAAAACGAGGAACCCAACCTACCTATTTCAGAAAGGATGTGAGCCTGAAAAAATACATTTCAGAAAATCTGCCTAACTCCTGCAAAAAAGACAAATCAGAAAATACAGATCCGGAAACCTATAAGATTCTGGGTGCGGCAATGTCAGTTCATAATGAATTGGGCCATGGGTTTCTTGAGGCTGTCTACCAGGACGCACTTGAAGTTGAATTGAATAAACAGAATATCCCTTTTGAACGTGAGAAGGAATTCCCAGTCTATTACAAAGGCTTACTTCTAAACGCACACTATAAGGCTGATTTCGTTTGTTTTGGATCTGTTGTGGTGGAGTTGAAAGCCCTGCACAACTTATCTGGAAATGAGGAAGCCCAGGTACTCAACTACCTTAAGGCATCTGGCATGGGTAAGGGCTTGCTCATAAATTTTGGCACAAGGCAGTTACAATACAAAAGATTTGTAGCTAATAAACGATAACTGATAACATTATCCACAGATGGGTTCTAACGGAAAACATCTTTTTATATGTGCAAATCTGTGTAATACCCTACGCCGGCAGCGTGCCGGCTAGGGCACCTTACCTGCGGATAAAGCAATCTGGTTCAGGGCTCTACTCAAAGCAAAGAAAAACCAGGATCGTTTTTATCCACAGACGAGTGCCCCAAGCAAAGCGACAGGGTATAGTCACAGATGGGTTCTATCAAATAAACAGGACTTATCTGCGGAAATCTCAGTAATACCCTACGCCTGCAGCATGCCGGCTAGGGCACCTTGTCTGCGGATAACATCTTCATGTTTGTGTTTTTTGCAACCAGAATATCGAAACAACCAAACCCATCATCCACAGATGGCACAGATGGTCACAGATAGGTTCTAACAAATCGACAGGTTTTTATCTGCGAAAATCTGTGTAATCTGCGGATAACATCTTCATGTTTGTGTTTTTTGCAACCAGAATATCGAAACAACCAAACCCATCATCCACAGACGAGTGCCCCAAGCAAAGTGACAGGGTATGGCACAGATGGTCACAGATAGGTTCTAACAAATCGACAGGTTTTTATCTGCGAAAATCTGTGTAATCTGCGGAT
>JAKQGD010000513.1 GCA_029573365.1 Bacteroidota bacterium
AACAGACGTAACTCCAATGCCGGTATATGAATCACCAGTTTACGAAAAGAAAGCTGGCTTTGACCATATATCTTTCACTGGTACTGGTGACTGCTATGTTCAGGTAAGGGATCTTTCAACCAGAAACACGGCTTCATGGGAAGAACTTGTTGATGCCACTGGAGATGGGGAGATTTCTTTATATGGATACAGGAGATACCAGTTTAGAGTTTTATTCATGACACAGGCTTGTACTTTTATTGTGACGGAGGTTGAGTAATGGCTTTAACGTGGCCCTCTACAAAGACTGACAATGTTGACACTATAGATGCGGTAGACTTTAACCTGCTGTCTGCAAATGGTCTTGCACTTGAGACTGGCAAGGTTGACAAAGTAACAGGCATGGGGCTGTCAACAAATGATTTTACAGACGCCCTCGAAACAAAGCTTAATGGTCTGCATGTTGTAACTGTAAGCGCAACTGAACCATCAGCCCCTTCCGTTGGTGACATTTGGATTGACATATCGTGATGAAATCAGAAATTAAATTCAGGGCGGTGAAGTGATGAGACAGACATTTTATAAAAGGTGTGGTGAAGATAAGGATTGCTGGGAAAAGGTCGGTATAAGGTATTGATATGGCATACATAGTTAAAATAAAAACAGTAACCAAAACAGGGCAGAACATTGATGACGTTGTGTCTATTCAGGATGTTAAACCATCCACAAAAGAATATGATATTTTCACAATCGAAGAGGTCACGGGGAAGGCATCAGATATAATCGCAGACGCACAAAAAGCCCTGCCGAAAATAAAGATGGCTTGGTGGAACGGGTCTGAGTGGTGCGCGGTTGAGAAAGAGCCAGTCCACGCAGTACGCAGGACATCCGGCGTATTCTCGTCAAACCTTAAAGCCATGGCAGATAACGCTAAAAAGATAACAGAAGTCAGCGCAAAAAGCGAGAGCAAAAATCTTGGCTGATAGAATTGTAACAGTCGGCGCATCGGGTCGGGATTACACTGCGGTATCATCAGCCATAGCAGGCGAAGCTGACTTTCAGGCCGGGGAAGACAATATTGTTTTTGAGATTGATGCAGGGACTTACTCTGCGGAAATTGCCTTATCGTCTGGTTTTACAACTTCATCGGCACACAGACTGATTTTCAGACCAGCATCAGGCGCAACACATCATAACTTTGTCCGTGATCAGGGAGTAAGGATAATAGGACAGCGGGACTGGGGAGCACTTGTCAACCTG
>JAKQGD010000517.1 GCA_029573365.1 Bacteroidota bacterium
ATTCTGAAATCCTGTATACTTTAGCTTTGATGTATGGGAGAAATAGGGATATTACTTTGGCTAAATCTTACCTTACCAAAGCTTTGGAAGCTGGTTTTAACCATGTATTTGTTCTGGTTCAGGAGCCGTTATGGAGGGAAATCTTTGGCTCATCTCATTGGAGGAAAGCCATCAAAGTAAAAAGAACACCAAAGGAGTATGAAAAGTCGGATCTGCTAAAGTCCTATTATTGAAATCCTTTTAAACCAGTTACGATGTTTTCGGTGATCCAAAAAATAGGTTTGCAAGTTGTTCTGGGTTTATTAATATTTAACAGTACACTGGCATTTGCCGGCCATATAGGAGGGAATCCCGGCCGTCGTGTCCTTGCCCTTGTGGTAGGGGTGTCTGACTATAAAGATCCCGAAATCAACGATCTTAGGTTTTCTGATACCGATGCTCTGGCGTTTTATAACTATCTGACCGGCAAAGCGGGTGGAGAAGTGGACACCAACAACATACGACTGCTGCTTAACGAAAGAGCCACGGTGGCAAATATTTACAATGCCAAGCGATGGCTTGAAACTTTTGCAAGGAAAGGCGACCTAGTGTTTGTCTATTTTGCAGGCCATGGTGACAGGGAAAACAGTATCTATCAGTTGGGCTTCCTGCTAGCCCACGACACCCCCCACAAAAACTACCTGAATAATGCCATGAGGATCGAGGATTTTAACGACATGGCCACTACCTTGTCTGTTAAAACCGGAGCAGAAGTCGTCATCATCACAGATGCTTGTCACTCAGGGACCTTATCAGGGATAGACAAGGCCAGGCAGACATCTCTTGTGCAGGAACAACTCATACAGGCAAAAAAAAATGAGGTGAGGATAGCTTCGTGCGAGCCCGACCAGCTGTCGCAGGAAGACGAAGTGTGGGGTGGTGGCCGTGGCTTGTTTTCATACTTCTTTCTTTACGGTCTCAAAGGACTGGCAGATGCAGACAATGACGGGATGGTATCCCTGGGCGAATTAAAAAAATATGTGTCATCCAGCCTCAGCCAACAGGTAGTACAATATGACCTTGAAGACCAGAATCCTGTCATCGAGGGCAATGAAGGTAAACTGATGAGCCTGGTCGTAGATTCTGTAAAACAAAAAGCCCTCGCTTCTCTGGAAAATCCTACTGACGATAATGTGACAACAATCAGCAGGTCGGTGTCTGCTATAAATATGCCGTGGGCAGGGAGGTTTTTATCACCTGTCCGCAAACAAAATCTTTTGACTACATATGATTTTTATTCTTTGAAAAAATCAGGCACAGATGCATTTCTTAACCTGATTCTGGACGCGTATGGCACCGGTCAGGAATCCGGCATGCAGAAATACCTTAACCTGGCCGTCAAAGATGGCAATTATCGCAGCGAACTCAGGCAGGAACTGGCAGCTGTCATCCATGATCAGGTACAGGAATTAATAAACATCTATCTGGCCGGCGACGAAGCACGTATGGAAGAACGACGTTATTACAACAGCAGCCTACCCGGATACGACGAAGTAGTGCCAATGATAGAAGTAGCTATGGATATGCTGGACAATGCTCACCCTCTCTACAGGATACTTGAGATCAAGAAGTACTATTTTGAGGGCTTAGTGGCCCGTCTTAAAACACCCACAGCCCCTGACCCGCAGGCACTCATTGACGAGGCGTATGACTCCCAATTGAAAGCATACCGACTGGAGCCGAAAGCCGCTTATGTCGTAAACGAACTGGGCGTACTATCATTGTACAAGGGCCAGGTGCCTAAGGCGGTCAAATATTTTAATGATGCCACAGGCCTGTCGATAAAGTGGGCCATTCCGTATGCCAACCTGAGCCACTCATACAGGTTGTCAGGCGATAACGGCAAGGCCATGGAATATGCCTTGAAAGCCAGGGACCTAAAGCCAGACCTGGAACTGGCCGCCTATAACCTGGGCGATGCTTACCTGACTGAGGGTAATCTTTTACTGGCTGAGGAGGCTTTTCAAAAATCCATATTCCAGAACAACAGACATTTTTACCCGTTCGAAAAACTGGGTGATCTGTACTCTTCGATGACCGAATATGAGAGAGCAGATTCTTTCTATTATGAGAGTGCCCTCAGGAAACTTAAAACAAATTTTGATCCAAATGCAGAGACAGCTTTTAGTTTCTATGTAGTGGCAGCTCCACATTTGTTTCTCCACGATTGTGTGCTTGATACAAACTCCATTGACAGTAGGGACTATATGGCATTTTTCTACTGGGGTTATGTATACCATTATGATAAAGGCAGAAACGAAAATGCAATTAAAATCTGGCACAAAGCCATCGACGCTGACCTTGACAACCCTATGATATATCATTATTTGGGCAGGGCCTATTACAACCTGGGAAGATACAGAGAAGCTGAATTTATGTTTAATAATGCCATAAAATATTATCTTGATAAACAGGCCCTGGCCACATACCTGGATAATGACGAGGCCCGATTCGGGTATACAACCATCGGTGACAGAATTTGCTTAAAGAAGGAATTTTTAAACTGGTTTTACAAGGGCAGGGACAATGATTTTTTACTCGCTCAGCTGTACGAAAACTGGCACCACTACGACGAGGCAGCTCAGAAATACAGATACATCATCGATAATGACACGCTGGCCGTCAATCAAAAAAATGCCTTGGTGGCATTGATGACCATGTATGAAATACTGGAACAATGGGAAAGTGCAGAATCCTTCATACAGGAATACGATTGGGTAGATTATGATTTTTTTGAGAATGAGCTGGCTGGTTTTTACAATAGAGCTGCCCTGGCAAATCCCACTGAAAGCCGCTGGTGGTACTCCAGGGGCATGCTCCTGAGTGAAATGGTGGAGGATGGCATGGCCCATTTAATGCTGGACTCCATCATCTGGCACCCTAAGACCAACCGTGAATATTTTGTAAACCTTGACTTTCTCCAGGATTCATTTCACATGGTCAAGGATGTATACAAGGATCTTGATTCCATTGAAGTCGGGAGCTTGTTACAAAGGGCAGCCAAAGAAGATAATACTTTAATGATAGACGCTACAAATAGGTATCTTACTATTCAAAAACGGTCTTTGACATTAAAAAAAGACGCTATTGAAGCCTTTAGGATGGCCCTTCCCTTGCATGACGATGCTTCCGCCAATGCAGATATCCAGTTTAGAATTGCAGAGCTTTTTGTGAGGGCTGGCAGTCACCGGCAGGCCTTTCCTTATTATCAGGAAGCCACAAAAAAACGGGAAAGTTTTGCCTCATACAGGATGGGTGCCGTCACCAGTGGAACCGTCATTTATGAAAACGCCATCGTGTACGACCACCTGCAGCGTCTGGCCGCCGATACAACACTTAACCATCCCATGTCGGTACAACTGGCAAGATTCAGTCTGATGGCGGGAGATCATCAAGATGCTCTTAAAATGGTGGATAACATCGATGTTTACTATCCGTTATATCTTCCCGAAAAAAAACTGTACCCCGCCCTGGTAGCTTTTTGGCAAAATAAATATACCGAGGCAGTTTCCTTCTTTGCCTCCATCCTGGCGGATAAGCCCGGTGATCCCGAAACGTTATATTCCATGGCACTGATGTATGGTAAAAACAATAAATTTTCTGATGCAAAAACCTTTTTAAACAGGGCCCTAGATGCCGGTTTCAACTACGTATTTGTGCTGCACGCCGAGCCACTGTGGAAGAGGGTCTTGGGCCCTGCCCATTGGCGAAAAGCCATCAAAGTAAAAAGAACACCAAAGGCGTATGAAAAGTCGGATCTGCTTAAGGCTTATTATTGATTGTAAACCAATGTCACTTATGGGAATCAAAACAGCTGTCGTATTGTTACTAAAGAACAACAAACACAAAAAGATGTCCGGTTCTTATTCTGATTTCATTAAAAGCCTTTTGTTGCCGGTTGTTTTGCTGTGCTTGTTTATACAGCCGCAGATGGTTTTTACACAGGAGACCAAGGGCCTCAAGCCTGTAAAAGCGGCAAGTCCCGCTACCACCGGTATAACCCGGGCAGTAGTCGTTGGTATCAGCGATTATCAGAATAAAAACATCACTGACTTGCAATATGCCGACAGAGA
>JAKQGD010000518.1 GCA_029573365.1 Bacteroidota bacterium
GATGGAGAGCTTTCTCGTATAGCCGCTTTTCAGCGGCCTTCACCTCATGAACCATAGCCTTGTTCTCTTCGGCAATAGCCTCGGCCATCCTCTCAGCCACAACCTCAGCCGCCTTCTCGTATGACCCCTTGGCCTTGTACAAGATTCTGGACACATCTGGATGAGATATATCAACTACCCTCGCAATCGAGTTCTTGGTATATCCAAGAAGATGAAGCAACACAACTTTGCTCCATAAGGGGTCTCCCATTTTAACTTCCATCGTCTTCATGGTAGATATTGTGCATCTACTATGGGGATTTGTCAAGAACGATACCGGTAGATGAGCAAATTTTCGCCTTTTTTTGTCACTCAAATTTGACACCCAAAATTGTTTTAATTTTGAATAACCATGTTCAAACTTTTGCTAAAAATTTTACTGTCTGAAAATAAAAAACTGATGCAATTAAAAAATGATTTTTTGTTGACAAAATTGGACGGCGGAAATATTTTTCGCGTGAAAGTCAAATTTTTTCCCATGGAGGTGTCCCTATGGACATGACGCCCTTCTTAAAATGGCGGGCAGCTATACCGCCTGCAGCTCTGGAGCCAGACTCACTCAATCCTCACTTCAAGAGTGAGTACGTATCCCTGCAAAAGGCTCTGGGTGTAGCCAGGACGCTTAACGAGGAAACGGGTTACACCATTCAGCAACACACAACCATGAAGGATGGTATCTGTTTGCTGCTTACGGAGCTTGTTGACCCGAAAGGTGAGCGCATGGTGCTATCCGAGTACCCTATGCCGCCCTGGGATAACATACATAAGTACGGGGCGTGCTTGACATACATAAGGCGCACCCAACTGCTTATGGTTCTCGGTACGGCAGCCGAGAAAGATGACGACGGTAACGCGGGAATGCCGGCCGCACAAAAACAATCCGAAGGAGGATGGTAGATGAACAGGGTTTCGTTGGCTGGGCAGGTTAAGGCCGTAGCCTCAAAATCGTACTCGGGAGGAAGCTTCT
>JAKQGD010000550.1 GCA_029573365.1 Bacteroidota bacterium
TATCTGTTGACCTCATCCTCTGTCATGCCTATGCCCTGATCCATGACATGGAGGGTGCCGGCTTCCTTGTTGATTTTGATTTCGATTTTTGTGTCTCCTATTTCACCTTTAACTTCCCCTTTCTGGGCCAGAGTCTTTAGCTTTGTTGTGGCATCTACCGCATTGGAAACCAGTTCTCTCAGGAAGATCTCGTGGTCTGAATATAAAAACTTTTTGATGATCGGAAAGATGTTTTCCGCCTGTACAGATATATTTCCCTTTGACATATTGATAGTGTTTATTTTATCCGTGCATATTGTTCAAAGTCTGTGCCACATAGCCAATCAATGACATTATGGCACATTTGCCGGTTTTGACATGAAAAATTTACATAAATCATGCGTCTGTGGTCATTATCTTTGTCTTCATAAAGAATTGGATTTAGAATGCATTTTACTCGATATACCGTAACTGGAAGGTTTATATTTTACCTTTTTACTATCGTCATGTTAGTTTCCTGTGCACGGCATATGCAGGAAGGGATGATGGCTCGAAGGTTCAGGACAGAAACCGTGGGAAGTCTGGGGTACAATATTTTTTACCCGAAAGGGGCCATAAAATCCAAAGACAAGTACCCTCTTTTTTTATGGCTGCATGGTGCTGGTGAGAGGGGCGATGACAATGTAAGTCAGCTGATACACATAGTGCCCTACCTGGCTTCTGACATTGTACAGTCAAGTCACCCATGCATCGTGGTGGCACCTCAGTGTCCTGCCGAAGATTACTGGGCACCTTTCGTAAGGTTTGAATGGACGATCAGGGATGGTGGCAGCATCACACCAGTCATGAGTGCAGTGGTTTCTCTTGTGGAAAAATTGCTTAAAGACTCTCATGTGGACAAGGACAGGGTATATGTCGGCGGACTTTCCATGGGTGGATTTGGCACACTGGACTTATTGCATCGTCACCCTGAGTGGTTTGCTGCGGCAGTGCCTGTATGTGGTGGTGCAGATCTGGGACAGGTATCAAAATACAAAGACATCCCTTTGTGGGTTTTTCACGGAGCAAGGGACGAAGTGGTTAAACCCGAACTGTCCAGAAATCTGGTGAAGACACTCGAAAAAATGGGGTCAAGCCCCAAGTATACCGAGTACCCCGATGGGGGTCATGACATATGGAACCGGGCCATAAGGGAACCGGAGTTGTTGGACTGGCTTTTCAGCCAAAGGAAGATCCGCTGACCTTTTATCGTATTATCAGTAATCTGCAGTCGCCAGTGGTACGGGGAGATTGGGGACATAGAAAATAAACTCCTGAAGGCAATGCCGGAATAAGGTTAAGTCCTGTTTTGAGGTCTGTCAGTAGCAGGATGCCTCCCTGTGACCATAGTTGAAACACCTTATTACTGTCACTTTCTATATATATATCCTCACTGGCAGGATTGGGAAAAAGATTCCAGCGTTTCTGGTCCGATGCTTCCTTTAAGTCGAGCAATATCTCACATCCGGGTTCAGGATAGGTAAATGTGCCGTCCTTGAGGCATTTGAGATAATAATCCCAGCCGTCAACAGCACCATTACAATTTTGGGTATGGATAAGGGGTCCACAATTATAGAACAGGGGTGACGTTGTATCTTTTACAATGCCTATACCTTCGGCATATCGTACCAAATAATAATTTGACTGAAAGTAGGTATATCTGACAACCATGGAATTTATCAAACTGTCCTGCATAACAATCTGGTCGACTTGCTGGACTATTCCATAGTTGTTTTTGAGCCGCAAAGTATCATTGACCTTCAGGCCAAAATCATACAAAAGTTCAAAACCGTTGTTATGGAAATGGTAC
>JAKQGD010000590.1 GCA_029573365.1 Bacteroidota bacterium
AAACAACCGGGCTGTGACCAACAAATACCCGCCGGGCTCTATTTTCAAACCTATACTGTCACTGATAGCACTACAAAAAGGTGTTACCTGGCCCGAAAGATCGATGGGTTGTTCCGGAGGTTTCAGGCTGAGTGCTTCCAAATCTATGGGCTGCCATAACCATCCTAGGATAGGCAACATTTCAGAAGCCATACAACATTCTTGCAATACGTACTATCTGCAGATCACAAAGGATTTTCTGGATTTGTATGGAACAAAAAATCCGGGAATGGGCCTGGATACACTGGTATCTTATCTAAAAGATTTTGGTCTGGGCAGTAAGCTGGGTCTGGACTACAGCTACGAAGGAAAAGGATTTATACCGGATTCGAAATATTACAATAGAGTCTATCGCAAAGAAGCAGGAGGATGGCGGTCCATGTGGGTACTTTCATTAGGAATAGGCCAGGGAGAGGTAGAAATGACTACTGTACAAATGGCCAATCTGGCCGCCGCCATTGCCAACAGAGGGTACTACATTACCCCGCATTTCATTAAAAACTTTATTTCCGGCCGACCACTGCCCCCTGAATACCTAAAAAAACACAAAGTCAGAATAGACCAGAAATATTTTGAACCAGTCATCGATGGCCTTGAAGGGGTGGTCACCGGTGGTACAGCCAGGATAGCATTTGTCCCGGACCTGTATATCTGTGGCAAAACAGGAACATCACAAAACCCTCACGGTAAGGACCACAGTGTATTTTTTGGTTTCGCACCAAAACAAAATCCTAAAATCGCAGTGGCGGTATTTGTGGAGAATGCCGGATGGGGCGGTGACTGGGCTGCACCTATCTCGAGCCTCCTGATAGAAAAATACCTAAACAAAACCATATCTCCCTCCAGGAAATATCTGGAAGATAAAATGTTCAAGGGCCTTATCGACATTCAGGACCTTACATTGGTTCAATCTGAATAATTTGGCTGACCTTAAAAGCCAATAGCAGCTTTCGTTGTATCTTGGCACCAAATTTTTATAAGTCCGCAATGAATCACACCTTTGATATCGTTATACTGACAGACAAACGATACATAGAGGAATCGTATCCTGATGTCTATTCTCAAAATGTGGTAAACGAAGACATGGCCATCCTTAAAGCTATGGAGTCCGCAGGACTCAGGACGACAAGAACATATTGGGACAACCCCGACTTTGACTGGGGAAGTGCACTGTATTTACTGTTTCGCTCCACCTGGGATTATTTTGACAGATTTGATGAATTTTCAACCTGGCTTGAGAAGGTTTCCCGCCAATCCCGTCTTATAAACCCTGCACAGCTTATTTATTGGAATATCGACAAGTTTTACCTCCGTGATATATCGGATCTGGGCGTACGAATACCCCCTACCTTGTTTGTAGAGAAAGGCACACATACCAGTCTCGCCGGGCTCACCTCTGATTTGGGCTGGGAGGAGTATGTCATCAAGCCCGCAATATCAGGGGCAGCCAGACATACTTACCGGTTTTTAGCCGAAGATATGCCCCAATACGAGGAGGTATTCAGCGAACTTATAGCCGGAGAGCGAATGCTGATCCAGCAGTTCCAACACCATATCCTGACAAAAGGTGAAGTGGCCTTTATGGTTTTTGGCGGCAGATACAGCCATGCCGTACAAAAGATTGCACGAAAGGGTGATTTCAGAGTCCAGGATAATTTCGGAGGCACCGTGCACCATTACAACCCTTCTAAAAATGAAATAGAATTTGTCGAAAAAACAATCTCTTCCTGTCCTTTGATGCCCGTGTACGCACGTGTTGATGCATTGTGGGACAACAATGGTGACCTTTGTCTGGGGGAGATGGAAATCATCGAACCCGAGTTGTGGTTTCGTATGGATACAGAGGCAGCGGTCAGATTTACGGAAGCTGTCAAAAATTATATTAGCTGAAAAATTAATAGAAAATCATGGATTCTTCGATGGTCAGGTTTCATACGCTTTTTACTGAGTTCGATATTTCGCTGTTCAGGACTGGCAAACACTACCACCTTTACAATAAGTTTGGTTCGCATCTGATCAGTGTAGACGGAGAGGAAGGTTGTTATTTTGCAGTATTTGCTCCCAATGCAGAAAAACTTTGTGTAGTAGGAGACTTTAACCACTGGAACGGCGACCATCATATGTTGTATTCGAGATGGGACGGTTCCGGCATCTGGGAAGGGTTTATTCCCGGTATCAGGCAGGGTACCGTGTATAAATACAAAGTATATCCCTACAATCAGGGACGCATCAGGATGAAAGCCGATCCATACGCCCTAAAAGCTGAGGTACCACCCAAATCGGGCTCTGTGACCTGGAAGCTCAACTACGAGTGGTCAGACCATAAATGGATGCAGGAAAGACCTGTTAGAAACGGACATAATCAGCCACATTCCGTTTATGAAATGCATTTCGGCTCATGGATGAGAAATCTGGGTGAAAACCGACCCCTCACATATGGTGAAATGGCCCTTAAGCTTACCGCCTACCTACTTGACATGGGCTATACACACGTAGAATTTCTGCCTCTTACAGAATACCCATACGAACCATCGTGGGGTTATCAGGTAACAGGCTACTTTGCCGCCACCAGCCGATACGGCGACCCTGAAGGACTGATGTATCTTATTGACACGCTCCATCAGGCAGGCATCGGAGTCATTATGGACTGGGTACCGGCACATTTTCCGGCTGATGATTTTTCTCTCGCCACTTTTGACGGGTCATGTGTCTATGAGCATCCTGACCGCCGCAAAGGCTTTCACCCCGACTGGAATACCCTGATTTTTAATTATGGGCGTGCCGAGGTAAGGAGTTTTCTGATTTCCAATGCCTTTTTCTGGCTGGAAAAATACCACATAGACGGACTGAGGGTCGACGCCGTATCCTCTATCGTTTATCTGGATTATTCGAGGAAAGAAGGCGAATGGGAACCGAATCAATATGGAGGCCGTGAAAACCTGGATGCCATTTCCTTTGTACAGGAATTTAACACCGCCGTGTACGGTCATTTTCCCGGGATACAAACCATAGCCGAGGAGTCCACGTCCTATCCAATGGTTTCAAGGCCGGTCTTCCAGAATGGGTTAGGATTTGGCATGAAGTGGATGATGGGATGGATGCACGATACGCTGGACTACTTCAAACGGGAGTTTATCTACAGGAAATTTCACCAAAACGACATCACCTTCAGCATCATGTATGCCTTTTCTGAAAACTTCATGCTGGCTTTGTCGCACGATGAGGTAGTTCATGGCAAATCCTCTCTGATAGGCAAAATGTCTGGAGATGAGTGGCAGAAATTTGCCAACCTGCGGACACTTTACGGGTATATGTTTACACATCCGGGTACAAAATTGTTGTTTATGGGCAATGACTTAGGGTCTTATAAGGAATGGAACTTTACCTGGCAGTTGGAATGGGAACTGCTTCAGTTTCCTCCTCACAAAGGACTCAACAACACTGTCCGTGCCCTCAACCATCTCTACAGGTCGGAGAAAGCACTCCATCATTATAATTTCAGCCCTGAGGGATTCGAGTGGACCGATGCCGGTGACAGGGTCAACTCAGTGCTGATCTATCAACGCAAGTCTGACGTTCCTGATGACGTGCTCATGATTGTGAGTAACCTCAGCGTAACTCCGCATGATGGCTATAAGATAGCGGTAGACGCAAAACAAAGCTGGGAACTTATTTTTAACACCGATCACAAGGATTTCTGGGGGAGTGGCTATAATGCAAGAACCAAGGCATCATCCGTAAAGCAACCCTGGAATGGCAAAAACCATATGCTGGAAATAGATGTGCCACCTCTATCGGTTACCGTATACCGGCGAACCTCCTACACAGCTGACAAACCCAAAAAGATGACTTCTGTACAGTCTCAAAAATCTGACGATCAGAAAATCCAGAAAACAAAGAAGGGAACAAAAAGCAAAAATGCGTAAATCGGGGTATACATTTAATATAAAAATTAATATTATTTTGACATTTAGCTTAAATGTGTGATTAAATTTTGATTAAGATAATGTTAAAACGTATTGTAAAAATATAATTTTGTTAATCTTACGTTAAAAGAGTTGACCCTAAAGACAAATCGCCATACCTTTGCGTTGTAATTGTCAGACAGCAAGTTAATTTACAGGCAGAAATGCCGGCAAAAATATAAGGTGATTTGTTAGTTAATAGAAAGGCGGTGCACGAGGGTGTGCTGCCTTTTTTATTTTAAAACTGTCTCAAGGCGAGGATCATTCGGCGAAAGCCGTAAAAAACTTTACTCAGAGTTAAATTTTTTTATAATAAAGAGCTACAGTTTCAGAAAAGGCCTTAATTTTATGGTCGTAATTTTTACCCAACCAATCACCACAAATCATGAAGCACATCATTCAGAAAGTTGCGGTACTCGGATCAGGAGTCATGGGTTCAGGTATAGCCTGCCACCTAGCAAATGCAGGTCTCCAGGTACTTATGCTGGACATCCTGCCACCCGACCTTGAAGAAAGCCAGAAAAACAACAAGGCCGCAAAAAACAAAATAGCAGACACCTCCCTTGCCAATGCACTTAAGTCCAGACCCGCCCCATTGTATGACCAGGCTTTTGTGTCTCGAATCAAGACAGGTAATTTTGATGATGACATGCACCTTATCGGTGAGTGTGACTGGGTAATAGAAGTAGTGGTGGAGCGGCTTGACATCAAGAAGCAGGTTTTTGACAAAGTGGAAAAATACCGCAAACCGGATTCCCTTGTCACCTCTAATACCTCGGGCATACCTATATCTCAGCTGGCAGAGGGACGAAGTGAGGATTTTAGAAAGAATTTTTGCGGAACCCACTTTTTTAACCCCGCCAGATATATGGCCCTGCTGGAGATCATACCACATGAGAGTACTGACCCCGGCATCCTGGACTTCTGGATGCAATATGGCGAAGTCTATCTGGGCAAAAAAACGGTCAGATGCAAAGACACACCGGCATTTATTGCCAACAGGATTGGATTTTACAGTGGCAACAAGGTAGGTGAGCTTACGGCCAGATACGGTCTCTCTATCGAAGAAGTGGACAAAATCACCGGCGAACCCATAGGTTGGCCAAATACAGGAAGTTTCCGGCTTCTTGATCTAGTGGGTCTGGATACCAGCGTCAAGGTCACTAAAGGTGTCATAGATAATTGTCCGGACGACGAGTACGTCAAAGTGCTTCGCAACAAGGAAATACCCAAGGCCACACAATGGCTCATGGACAACAAATTTCTCGGCGACAAATCAGGTCAGGGTTTTTACAAAAAAACAGACCAAAGAGACGAAAAAGGCAACAGAGTCATCCTGGCCCTCGACCTCAATACCCTCGAGTACAAGCCCGCTCAAAAGGTTATGATTCCTGTAGTAGGCATAGCCAAAAAGGTCGAGATCATGGACAGAAGGCTCAAAGAAATGATTTCTTCAGACGAAAAATCTGGGCATTTTGTACGTGACCTTCTCACGGGTGTTATGGTTTACGCCGCCAACAGGGTGCCGGAGATTAGTGACAATATCTACAGCATAGACAATGCTATGAAGTCAGGATACGCCTGGTCCTACGGCCCGTTTGAATACTGGGACATGGTAGGAATACAGGAGGTGGTCGATATGGCCGGCAGTCTTGGCGAAAATGTTCCTGACTGGATCCGGGATATGTTAACCAAGGGTATCACATCCTTCTATAAGTCTGAAGCCGGAAAGAAAAAGTATTATGACATCACCTCAGGCACATATAAAGTAATACCCGGCACCGAAAAATACATCCATCTGGATAACTACAGAGGCAAGGCTCCGGTGTACAAAAATCAGGAATGTATCATCCACGATATAGGTGACGGTGTGCTTTGTTTTGAGTTCATATCCAAATCCAATGCCATAGGCGAAGGCATAGGTCAGGGAGCTATGGAAGCTCTGCAGATAGCCCAGTCAGGAAACTGGGCAGGGGTGGTTATAGGTAACAATGCCAAAAACTTTACTGTAGGAGCCAATCTCTTCAATGTAGCCATGGTCGCCGCACAAAAGGACTTCGCCAGGCTCGACGAAATGGTAAACGGATTTCAGCAGATAAACATGGCCATGAGGTACGCACCAGTGCCTGTAGTGACGGCTACACAGGGTTATGTTTTTGGCGGAGGTGTGGAAATCCTTATGCATACAGATGCTGCTGTCTGCCACGCTGAGTCTTACATAGGCCTTGTCGAAGTAGGTGTGGGACTGATACCCGGTGGAGGAGGCACCAAAGAATTTGCCGTAAGAGCATCAGAAGCATTTTTTGAAGGAGATGTACAGATTCCGACACTGGTTGATAAACTTAAGGTCATCGCCACAGCTACGGTGGCCACATCTGCTTACGAAGCATACAAATACGGATATCTCAAACACGACAGAGATAATGTGGAAATCAACCTGCCAAATGTACTGAGTGCCGGCAAACAAAAAGTACTCGAGCTGTCCCGCCATTATGTGGCACCTGATAAAAAACAAGTCACCGTACTGGGAAGAGGAGGCCTTGGCACCCTGTACACTGCCCTTAACGAATTTTATCTGGGCAAATATATGTCTGAATATGACCTCGAAATTGCCAGGAAAGTAGCTTATGTGCTCTGCGGAGGTGACCTCACAGGCCAGCAGGTGGTATCAGAACAGTATCTTCTAGACCTGGAGAGAGAAGCCTTTCTCCAGCTACTTGGCAACCAGAAGACACTGGACAGAATCCAGTATATGCTTATGAACAATAAGCCGCTGAGAAACTGATATTATTTACAGAACTTAAACAAAAAATCATGAACGCTTATATAGTAAAAGGATTCAGATCAGCAGTTGGCAAAGCCAAAAAAGGTGGTTTCAGAAACTATCGCTCTGACGACCTCGCGGTAGATATACTAACCCATCTGGCAGCCCAGATTCCTCAACTCGACCCCCGACAGATTGATGATGTCATAGTGGGATGTGCCAACCCTGAAGGGGAGCAGGGTCTTCAGGTAGGAAGGCTGATTGCCGCCCGTGCCTTTGGTCATGAAGTGCCCGGCATGACCATAAACAGGTACTGTGCCTCAGGTCTGGAGGCTATAGCCATTGCGGCATCCAAGATCAATGCGGGCATGGGCCAGTGTTATGTAGCAGGAGGCACAGAATCTATGTCGCTGCTGCCTATGACCGGCTACAAACTGGTGCCCAGTTACAATGCCTCGATGCAAAACATAAACTACCATGTAAGCATGGGAGTCACAGCAGAAGCTGTCGCCGCAAAATACGAAGTAACAAGGGAACAGGCTGATGAATTTTCAGTCAGATCTCATAAACTGGCAGCAGAGGCCATCAGTGGCGGCAAGTTCAAAGAAGAGATTGTACCGGTCACCGTCAAAGAAGTGTTTGTGCAGGACGACAAGCGAACAGAGCGTGAATTTATCGTAGATACCGACGAAGGAGTCAGGGCAGAGACCACATTTGAGGCTTTGTCCAGACTCAAGCCTGTATTTAAAGTGGGAGGAGTGGTTACTGCAGGAAATGCCTCCCAGACCTCCGATGGTGCTGCATTTGTCATGGTCATGAGTGAAGAAATGGTCAACAAACTGGGACTTAAACCGGTAGCAAGGCTGGTATCCTGTTCTGTAGGCGGTGTGGACCCTCTTTACATGGGTATAGGCCCGGTGGTATCAATACCCAAAGCCCTGAAACAAGCAGGCCTGAAGCTGGACGACATAGACCTGATAGAGCTAAATGAAGCTTTTGCGGTGCAGGCTCTGGCCGTTATAAAAGAAGCAGGGCTCAACCCTGACAAAGTAAATGTCAACGGAGGTGCCATAGCTCTCGGCCATCCGCTTGGATGTACCGGTGCCAAGCTGACCATCCAGCTCATAAACGAACTCAGGCGAACAAACAAAAAGTACGGCATGGTCACAGCATGTGTAGGAGGTGGACAGGGCATCGCGGGTATCATAGAAAGGCTTGATTAATATCATCAGCCACCATACTTTTTATCAGGGAAAGATTTATTTTTTGGGTATAAATTTGTTTTTTAACCTGCATGAAGGTTAGGTGTTTACATTTGTCCTCAATAAAACATCCTCAGATGCCTGCTCAGAAAGTGTTGATTATCCGTTTTTCTTCGATTGGAGATGTCGTTTTGACAACGCCTGTAATTCGTTGCATCAAAAAACAATGGAAATCAGAGATACATTACCTGGTTAAGCCGGCTTTCGCCAATGTGCTGCATGAAAACCCATACATCGACCACATCCATTTGCTGAGGGATGATCTCAGCGAAACCATCAGTTTTCTCAGGGAAGAAAACTTTGACTTGGTTATAGACCTGCAGAAAAGCATTCGTTCTATCCGTGTCAGCAATGCTCTGGGAGCCCGGTCAATAAGTTTTAGGAAACTAAATGTTAACAAATGGCTTGCCGTCAATCTCAAGATCAACCGGTTGCCTAAAAACAAACACCTGGTAGATCGGTATTTTGATGCCTTGGAAACCGAAGGTTTAACCAATGACGGTGATGGACTAGATTATTTTATAATGCCGGAAGACGAGTACGACGCACAGGAACTGGTAAGAAACCTGCAGGGTTACCAGGTAATTAACCTCGGGGCTACCTATTTTACTAAAAGAATACCGGCACAAAAGTGTCAGGAAATCATACATAAGTATGAAGGCCACTCTATCCTTCTGGGTGGCAAAGATGTGCATGACATGGCCATAGAGATTGCCGCAAATTACCCGGAAAAAGTAATCAACTTCTGTGGAAAAATCGGCCTTGGAGTTAGTGCAGGCATCATCAAGCACTCACGGCAGGTCTATACTGGAGACACAGGACTGATGCACATTGCGGCAGCCTTACAAAAAGATGTAAAGGTATTATGGGGCAACACCATACCGGAATTTGGCATGTATCCATATTATGGTAAAAACAATCCTGACAGATACCAGAATCTCCAGGTAGAAGAATTGTTATGCAGACCCTGCTCCAAGTTGGGATTTGACCATTGCCCAAAAGGGCATTTCCGTTGCATGATGGATATAGAAATATCCTGAAAGATTAGAATCTGTTTAGAATACGGTCTGCAATCTGTAGAAATTCTGTCTCAGAAATCAATCCCACCAGTTCGTCGCCGTTTACAACAGGGAGGCAGCCGATTTTGTGTTCCTTCATCAGTTTCATAGCATCCAGTATGTTGGTTTCCTGGGTGATAGTGACGGGGTCTTTTATCATGATCTCTGATACAAGTGTGTTTTTTCTGGATCCCTGCTTTTTCATATAATGGCGAAGTACGTGCCTGGCTGTGACCAGGCCTACCAGTTTGCCCTTGGTGTCTTCGACTGGCGTATATCTGATGGTATTCCAGTCCATGAGGTCGGCCACGAGGTCTACAATATCGTCTTTCTGTACCGTATAGAGATCAGTAAGCATAAATTCTGACACCTTGAGGTGTGATGGGCGATACATTTTCAGGTCCTCCAGCGATGGCAGTTCCCATTCGTGTACAGGCTTATTAGACTGTTCATTTTGGATCATGGTGGCGGTAAGTACGCTGAGTGCCTCATCGGTATTGGTGTTTTCTATGAGCTTGGTGTAGGCTCTGAGCATCCATCGGGCACCTGTCATGTTTTTAATGGCCCTTTGCTCTATAATGCCCAGGTATTTATCTATATCGGCCTTGTCAATGTTTCTGCTTTCGAGCCCACGGCGAGCTATAGGTATCAGTTGAAGTATGAGGTTTTCGGCCGATATCTTTTCGTCATTAAACCAGGTGAACTTGGAGTCAATGCCAAATTTTGCAGCTTTGCCAAAATTGTCTCTTGCATCGGCAAAAGACATCTTTGACCTTATATCGTCTACTTCCATGGCAAGCCCAATCATACATCCAAGCCAGAAACAGGCGTTTGCTACCTCGTCAATAACAGTGGGGCCTGATGGCAGCACACGGTTTTCTATTCTAAGGTGCGGTTTGCCATTGCTACTTATGCCGTAGCAGGGCCGGTTCCATCGGTATACAGTACTGTTGTGCACCTGCAGGGCGCGGAGTTTTGGCACGTCTCCGTTTTTTATCATTTCCAGCGAATCTTCATCGACGTCGCTGCTCAGCAGCACCCTGAATCTCGATATATCATCCTTATAAATCTCCATGATCGACTCGTGGAGCCAATCACGTCCGAAACTCACCCTGGGACTACGCTCACGCATATGGTCGTGAGTGGTCCTCGTATCAAGTGATTGCTGGAACAAGGCTATACGTGTCTCATGCCATAACCTTTTGCCAAACACGATAGGGCTGTTGGCCGATATGGCCATCATGGGACCTGATAGTGCCTGGGCTATGTTGTACATCTTAACAAACTCCTTTGGACTTACCTGCAGATGTACCTGAAAACTGGTATTGCATGCCTCCAAAAGCGGCGAACTGTGTTTTACCAGCAACTCATCGATTCCCACAATACGCAGTTCGTAAGACTGACCTATAAGCTGGCGGTTAAGGGCTTCCATCAATGCAAAGTACCTCTTCTTAGGAGTCAGATTTTCCATCTCCAGGTGATATTTTCGCAGAGTGGGCAGGATGCCTGTAAGCACGATGGATGTATTCATACCATCAAGCACTTGCTGTATGCGGTTCAGTTTGCCGGAATTTTCCTCTTCTAGCCTGGCAAAACAGTCTTTTTCAAAAATCCTTGGTTCTAGATTTGTCTCAAGGTTAAATTTAGCCAGTTCTGTTTCCACCCACGGATAGTCTTGCATACGTTCAAGGGCTTCCATAGCTACAAGGGAGGGTTTAAACGTATTTTTGTCAACCATCACCATTTCCTGCTCAGCACCTATACGCAGCACATCCGATTCAAACCACCCGTTTTCGAGCATGTATTCCAAGGCATTGACATCGTGCAGCAGCGATTTTACAAACTTTTGCATCTGCTTCTGGTCACTGACCAATGACACTTTCTGTTCTCCCATTGTATTCCCTGATTTAAAATAGTTGTATCAAATTAAAGACCAATTTTGGTCAGAAGGTAAAGCTCATTTTGACAAATTTGCTTAAAAACACTTAAACTTTTAATTATCGGTGAAGTTACGCAATATATGGAATAATTTAAGGTTAATTAAAAGCCTTTCTTAAAGCAGGAATTATGCAAAAAATATTAGTTATTTTTTCCCTCATCGCGGTGACTATTATTTCGTGCCAGAAGGATACCTCTTTCCGGTACGAAGTGGGACTTACTGCGGATTTTGACATACCTTCAGGACTTAACACCGTAGAAACCCATTACTTTATTATCCGCAATGTACCTGTATTTTATAAATTCAACGCGGACCGCAACGGTGTGGATGTGGCAACCATAACCAATGTGCTTGCCTCCAGGGGTCTGATGCGGTCCACTTTTTCTGAGGCTGACTATGATTTTATCTCCCGGGTTTCTGTCTATGCCGTTTCCCGCAAGGATCCGACTGTAAAAAGGGAAATGTATTATCTGGATTTTGTGCCGGTAAATACCGGTCGGGAAATGAAAATGCTCAGCAGTACCACACAACTCAAAGAGATATTAAGCGAAGAGTTTATAGACCTGGAGGTACGCCTCAATTTTCGCAGCATTTCTCCATCACTTTTATCCACAAGGATAGAATTTGGCTATGCCGTATTGTGACCTTGCGGCCAAAGAAAATGCTTTCTATTAAGGTTTATTAACCTGCAGAGTACTAATTTTGCCATTTTAACAACACAACTCCCTTTTTTACAAACGGGGGCATTTATTGCATTTATGTTACACAATATCGATCCTTCGTCCACATCGGCGTGGAAAAAACTGGCCCGGCACAGAAAAAATATGTCATCTGTGCATATGAAATCACTGTTTGAATCTGACCCGGACAGATTTCACAAGTATTCGGTCATGGCCGGGGATACACTCTTTGACTACTCAAAAAACATCATTTCCGACGAAACGCTTCGCCTGCTTTTTAGCCTTGCCAGGCAATGTAAACTCAAGGATGCCATAAAAGCTATGTTTTCGGGCAAAAAGATTAATGTAACTGAAAACCGGGCCGTTTTGCACACAGCTCTTAGAAACATGTCTTCCAGGCCAGTGGTAACTGATGGCAGGGATGTAATGCCTGATGTAAGAAACGCAAGGGCACACATGAAAAAGTTTTGTAGTCAGGTTATTTCGGGCTCATGGAAAGGCTATAATGGTAATACGATCACTGACGTGGTCAATATCGGCAT
>JAKQGD010000018.1 GCA_029573365.1 Bacteroidota bacterium
CCTCTATATGGGCCAGAGGGATATTTCTTTTGGCAGCAGCTATGGCACCTGCAGCAGTGGTATTGGTATCACCGTAAACCACAACGAGATCCGGCTTTTCCATTTCATAAATGGCGTCAAGACCCTCCAGACACCTGGCGATCTGTAAGTTGTGCGGCAGTGATCCGACTCCTAAATTGTAATTAGGTTTGGGCAGGTTGAATTCCTTAAAAAACTGTTCCGACATGTCATGATCATAATGCTGCCCGGAATGAATGATTACATGGGTTAATTCCGGCTCAGTGCTAACAGCTTTGTGGAATGCCGCAAGTTTTATAAACTGGGGCCTCGCTCCAACTACAGACGCTATCTTGTGACTTTGATTTGTCAATTTAATTTATTTACCCTCAGCAGGATACAATGCTTCTATCAGTTTCCTGGCCTGCCCCTCCCAGCTGTATTGTTTTTGTAGAAGCTCGCGGTCAATCACAGGGGCAACTTTACCGGAGGTTTTCCATTCACGGTATTTGTCCAGCAAAAATTCCCGCATATTTCCGTTTTCAACACTGTCATAGGCTACAAGGCCTGCATGAAGCTCATTGAATATCAGCTCTATTTCCGGGTCATGGGTACCCCTGACGAGGCAAAGGATTGGGTTTCCGGCTTCAAAATATTCAAACAATTTACCGGTCAAAAGCCCGTAATGTTCAGGGCTGGCAGAGGTCAGTAACAAATTTATATGGGACCTGCTCTGAATAACCAATGCCTCATCTCTGCTCAAATATCCCAGATTTCTGAAAATGTGGCCTACACCTTCTTCCTCTGCCCATGTTTGCATTGTAGGTCCGTCTTTTCCCGCGTATAAAAACTCTACATCCTCCGCTTGTATATCTCCTGATTTAAAAAGTTCCCTTAATTCTCTATACAAAGGACGTGGGTCCCTGAAATGAAGAAATAATGAACCTGAATAACCGATGGAAAATTTTTTATACTGTTCAACAGGCTCACGGATGTCGACACCTTTTGTCAACGTGATTACAGGCCTTCCGGTATAGGTCATCTTGCGGCTCAGACCTTCAGAAACGGTGGTTATTAAATTGGACCCGGAAAGTATCCGACTTTCAAACCATCTCTGTAAGCCGGGCCATACAGTATTTTGGTATATGGGTT
>JAKQGD010000055.1 GCA_029573365.1 Bacteroidota bacterium
GACCTTCAGCAAATTGCAGATACAGTTATCGATGCGTCAGGCAGGCTTATATTTCCCGGAGGCATTGACCCTCACGTACACCTGGATATGCCGTTTATGGGTACTTATTCCAGTGACAACTACGAGACAGGTACCTTGGCCGCATTGCACGGGGGGACGACTACCGTCATTGATTTTGTCCTTCAAACCCAGGGAAAATCTCTGTACGATGCCCTCAATGCCTGGAGATCAAGATCAGATGGCAATTGCTACGGTGATTATAGCTTTCACATGGCTGTAACAGATTATAACGATGATACCAAAAAGGAAATAAGGCAAATGGTCGAAAAGGAAGGTATTACTTCATTCAAGACCTTTATGGCTTACAAAGGTGCCCTAATGATTGATGACAAACAGATGGTCCCCCTCATGGAAGAAGTCAGGGAATGCGGAGGTATGGTAACTGTTCATGCCACGAATGGAGACATGATAGATTACCTCATCGGAAAACATAAAGCCGAAGGCAAATTGTCGCCTCTGTATCACTATCTTTCACAACCTGAGATTACGGAATCAGAAGCCACTAACAGGTTTGCTGACTTGGCTCATTATACGGGTGTTCCGGCTTACGTAGTGCATATGACTTGCGAAGGGGCACTTAACCACGTAAGACGCGTCCAAAGCCGAAATCAAAGGGTATATGCCGAAACCTGCATACAATATCTGATACTCGATGCTTCGCTTTACGAAAAAAACTTTGAAGGAGCCAAGTGGGTTATGAGCCCGCCGCTCAGACAGAAAAAAGACCAGGAAACACTTTGGGCGGGTATTAATCAAGGTTGTGTACAGGTGGTGGCTACAGATCATTGTCCCTTTATGTGGGAGCAGAAAAAAATGGGTGAGCATGACTTTTCAAAAATACCAAATGGTCACCCGGCCATTGAAAACAGGATGGAACTTCTTTTTTCTGAAGGAGTGGGAAAAGAGAGAATCAGTCTCAATAAATTTGTAGAAGTGAGCTCTACCAATGCAGCTAAGATCTTCGGCATGTTTCCCAAAAAAGGTTGTATAGCCGTAGGGTCGGATGCTGACATCGTCATATTTGATCCCAATCACGAACACACAATTTCTGCAACAACCCATCATATGCGTGTAGACTATTCGGCCTACGAAGGATGGAAAGTAAAGGGTAAATGTCAGACCACCATCCTTAGAGGAAAGGTTGCAATAGACGATGGTAACGTATTGATTGACAAAGGGTATGGTAGTTTTATAAAAAGAAATAAAGTATCCTCCACTAATTAAAATAAAAAAGTAAATATGGCCAGAATTATCAAATCCGGATTGATTCAGATGTCACTGCCCAAAACCGAGGGAGAAGGCTCCATTTCCGAAATCGTGGACGCCATGATCGAAAAACACATTCCATATATCGAGGAAGCCGGAAGAAAAGGAGTTCAGATTTTGTGTCTGCAGGAAATCTTCAATACGCCCTACTTTTGCCCTGGACAGGACAGAAAATGGTATGAAAGTGCCGAAAGTGTACCGGGTCCAACAGTAGAAAAAATGCAGGAGTATGCAAAAAAATACAGTATGGTTATCATAGTGCCAATATACGAAAAAGAGCAGGCAGGTGTACTGTACAATACTGCCGCTGTCATCGACGCTGACGGCACTTATCTGGGTAAATACCGCAAAAACCACATTCCTCATACGTCTGGTTTTTGGGAAAAGTTCTTTTTCAAACCTGGCAACCTGGGATACCCTGTATTTGAAACCCGATATGCCCGAATCGGAGTCTACATATGCTACGACCGCCATTTTCCGGAAGGAGCAAGGATTCTCGGTTTGAACGGAGCAGAAATCGTGTATAATCCTTCAGCCACCGTAGCTGGGCTTTCGCAGTATCTATGGAAACTCGAACAACCGGCACATGCTGCTGCCAATGGGTATTTCATGGGATGTATCAACCGCGTAGGTACCGAAAAACCATGGAACCTCGGCAAATTTTATGGTTCTTCCTATTTTGTCGATCCCCGGGGACAAATATTCGCTCAAGCCTCCGAAGACAATGATGAACTGCTGGTGGCAGATTTTGACCTGGAGATGATTGATGAAGTGAGATCTATATGGCAGTTTTACCGGGACAGAAGACCTGAAACCTATGACCGCATGGTCGAACTTTAATTTTGCTGGTAAACTTAACAAAAACTCAACCCATGTCCGAATACCAGAAGCCCCTCAGTGCTGAAGAATACGACATTAATTTTTCTGCACTTAAGCCACTTATGTCAGACACGGAAGCCGCCATGGAAAGTGCCCGCTGTCTATTTTGCTATGACGCTCCCTGCGTCCATGCATGCCCGACAGGCATCGACATACCACTTTTTATCCGCCAGATAAACAGCAAAAACGATACAGCAGCCGCCAAAACCATTTACGAATCTAATGTTTTTGGCTATGCATGTGGAAAAGTATGCCCTACCGAAGAGCTATGTGAAGGTGCCTGTGTGTACAATCATTCTGACGTCAAACCTATAGAAATAGGCCGGTTACAATCCTTTGCCTCACAAAAATCCATTGCAAATAATAAAAAACATTTTCATCCACTTGCCCCGGTAGGTAAGAAAGTTGCAGTCGTTGGAGCTGGGCCTGCAGGCATAGCCTGTGCTGCCGAACTTCGTCTTCATGGTATAAGTGTAGATATATTTGAGGCTAAGGAAAATCCTTCAGGCCTGACTGTGCATGGAGTGGCTCCGTATAAAATTTCGAATGAGGAAGTACTTGCGGAAATGTCATATCTCGAAAATCAGTATGGATTTAATATACACTATAACACACTTATAAACACTCATGCTGAGATTAAGAGGCTGGAAGCAGAATATGACACCATCTTCCTGGGCATCGGTTTGTGGAAGAGCTCCGAGTTATCACTTCCCGGAGAGGAACTGGAGCGTGTCATTGGAGCCATTGAGTTTATAGAACAACTACGCAGCGACAAACATCACACAAATATAAGTGGTAAGGTTATCGTTTTGGGAGGAGGAAACACAGCCATGGATGTTGCAAGCGAATGCTGCCGTATGGGTGTTGATGAAGTGGTATTGGCATACCGTCGGTCCCGACAAGAAATGGGAGCTTACGGCTTTGAATATGACCTGGCCAGGGCTGCCGGCATGCGGAGTATATTCAACGTCATGCCTCTGGAGTTGATAGGTGACCACGCGGTGTCAGCCGTACGGTTTATCACTACAAAAACCGAAAATGGCAAGGTTGTTCCGGTGCCAGGCACGGAGTTTACAGATTTTTGTGACTGGGTCATAAAGGCCACAGGTCAGTCGAGGCAGGATAGTCTGCTGGACCTGATCGGTATAGCCAGAAACAAAGCTGGCAATATTATCACAGATGAAAATTTCCAAACCTCAAACGCCCGGTACTATGCTGCAGGAGATGCTGTTTCCGGAGGACAGGAAGTAGTAAATGCGGTAGCAGATGGTAAAAAAGCAGCCAAGGCCATTATTCTAAATCTCAGACAATCATAACAACATGCCCAGTTTACAGGTAAATTTTGCAGGGATAAAATCACCAAATCCATTTTGGCTGGCTTCAGCCCCCCCAACCAACTCAGGCTACCAAATTATGAAAGCCTTTGACGCCGGCTGGGGAGGAGCAGTCTGGAAAACATTGGGAGTACCTATTGTAAATGTGTCGTCCAGGTATGGTTCTGTAAATTACAGGGATACAAGGATGATGGGTTTTAACAACATAGAACTCATAAGTGACAGACCCCTGAAAGACAACCTTCGCGAAATCACAGAAGTTAAGAAAAGATTTCCTGACCATGCTGTGATAGCTTCACTTATGGTTCAGTCCCGCAAGGAATGGCATCAGATTGTCCAGGATGTAACCAATGCCGGAGCGGATGGCATAGAGCTCAACTTTGGCTGCCCACATGGCATGTGCGAACGAGGTATGGGAAGTGCCGTTGGCCAGGAACCCGAAGTTTTGAAAACAATCGTAGGCTGGGTCATGGAGGTGGCCACCATACCGGTAATTACTAAGCTTACGCCAAATATCACAGACATCACACAGCCTGCCATTGCCGCAGCAGAAGCAGGCTCAGACGCTATATCGCTGATCAATACCATACAAAGCATAGTGGGGGTAGATATTGATGATTTTGTGCCTTACCCCAAAGTTGGCGGACTGAGCACCAACGGAGGTTATTGTGGCCCTGCTGTCAAACCCATTGCTCTCAACATGCTTAAAAACTGTGCCCAGCATCCCGGGGTAAACATCCCAATCTCCGGTATAGGAGGTATAGAAAACTGGCGTGATGCGGTCGAATTTATGCTCCTGGGTGCATCAACAGTTCAGGTGTGTACGGCAGTAATGCATTATGGTTTCGGAATCATAAGGGAAATGGTAGCCGGTCTTGAAAACTACATGGAAGAAAAAGGCTTTGCCTCGGTCGAGGATTTTGTCGGTAAAGCAGTCCCTAAAGTAGTTCACTGGGAAGACCTCAATCTGAGATATAAGGTTGTCGCCTCGATTGATGCCAATAAATGTATAGGCTGCCAGCTTTGTTATACTGCGTGCGAAGATGGTGCCCACCAGGCAATAGGCTTGGCTGTCGCCCCTGACCGTAAACCTCACATCATCGAGGAAAACTGTGTAGGATGTAACCTCTGCTCTCTGGTATGCCCTGTAGAAAATTGCATCACTATGCAAAGACTGGACGACGGGTCTGCAACAGAATCCTGGAAACAAAGAACTGATGCCAACATGATACCTACTACATTTGATGATTCAAGAGCAGGTGGTCTTCACCACACATTACCTGATCCTGGCGAAGCTCTTAAAGTCATCAAGCCCAAACATTATGGTATAAGATAGGCAGCTACGTTGTTATTTATTTTTTAAGAATTTTAAAAGTGGTCCTCCTGTTGGTGAGATGCTGATCTTCACTACACTTTTCGCATGGACAAGTATCAATAAGTGACGTCTCTCCATATCCCACAGGTACAAGTCTGCTTTTGTCTATACCGCTTTGCTCCAGATACATCACCACAGACTGAGCCCTCTTTTGCGAAAGCTCCAGGTTATAGTCATCTGCACCTCTGCAATCGGTGTGGCTTGAAAGTTGTATCCTGATTTGAGGATTGTCCTTAAGAATTTTTACCAGCTTGTCGAGAGTGGGCCTTGCGTCTGTCCTTATGTCCCACTTGTCATAATCATAATAGATATTTTCCAGGTTGACTTCTTTATCCACAAAGAATTTATCCAATACCAGCTCCAGATTAATGGTAGCTGAGGTTTCTCCATCTTTAAATCTGGCGTCTTCTGCCTTAACATCTATGGACGTATTGAGATATCCGGCTTGTGCCCCTATTACTATTAGGTTTGCATCCATGGGTATTTCCGTCAGGTAAAATCCATTCCCATCGGATCTTGCCTCAGCCACTTTTGTACCATCCCTGCCGGTGACCTTGATTAAAGTATTGGGAAGTGGTATAAGACCTGCCCTGCCTGAGTTTGGGTCGTCTGTAATATGATAGCGTGGAGTCAAAGTCTTAACGGTGATAAAAACACTCCTTTTAGGTGGAACAACTACAGTGTCCTCTTTGGGTTTAATTGTGGTAATTTTCGAAAACCGATAGATATCGTCTTTGGCACTTCCTTGTCTGGAGGAGACAAAAAATCCCTGCATCAGGACTCCTTCCCTAGGTTTGGCCGTCCTGTCGGGGACAAGGGATAAATCATCTCCTCCTGAGTTAATGCCATAACCAAGATTAATAGGAGCAGACCAGCTTCTGTCAGTCCTCAGATAGGTCCTGAAGATATCCTGTCCTCCAAAACCAGGCAAATAATCCGAAGAGAAATAAAGGGTGTCATTCTCTGTTGTGGGAAAAACTTCATTGCCGGGCGTGTTTATAGAGGCGGGCAA
>JAKQGD010000061.1 GCA_029573365.1 Bacteroidota bacterium
AGGTTGCCTACCAGATTTCTTACACTCTGCACGTTGCCTATCTCCTTCATCAGATATACGGATATGGAGTTTTTGGAATCCTTGAGTGCCTGCCTGAGAGTCAGCTCCTGTCCTGAAAATGCATTGTCTGAATTGCCGGGACACCATGTGGACGCCAGATGAAAATTGGGGTCATTGGCTTGGATACACTGTTGCACATCCCTGACCTTGAGACAGGGCGACATGGCATTTTCGATGATTGCCGTAGAGTAGATAAACGGTTTAAAAGTAGAACCTACCTGCCTGTTGGAATTTACGTGGTCATACTGGAAATACTTGTGCCCGATGCCGCCTACCCATGCAAGGATGTGCCCGGATTCAGGATCGACGGCCACGGAGCCTATCTGCATGTGCTGCAGGTGATATTTGATGGAATCCATAGGTGTCATTTCCACTACCTTTTCGCCTATTTCGTTGTAGGCAAAGACCCTCATTTTTGTTTTTGTATTGAAAGCAGAGTTTACGGCTTTCTGCATTTTGTTCCACTGGGACTTGATTTCCTTCCAGTGTGGAGATGCCATGACGCGGATACATTTGTCCATGTCTGCATCGGATATAGACCCTGATTTTTTGAGACTTTTCAGATGACCGGGTCTGTTGTCTTCTTCAAACATGCGGAAGATATCGTTGTCCGAAAGGATAATACCATCCATATTGGCTGCCAAATCGCTGAAAGCCTGCGTCATGTATTTTGCCCTTATAAGCTTGTATCGGTCCGACTCCTTCATCATCTGTATTACGATGCTCTTTCGCAGGTCAGCCTTGGCTTTGTCGGCTTTGTAAGTCATAAAGTCCAGGCCTTTCCACCTTTCGAAATACCTGGCCTGCAATTGCGACATATGTTCAAACATGGACTGCTCGGCGTATTTCTGTATTTTGGTGTTTATGGTGGTATAAATCTTTAGGCCGTCTGTATAGGGGTTGTACTTGGAGCCATCTGGCTTTCTATATTTTTCGTCTTCTAGCAGGTTTTTAAGCCATTTGGTAAGTTCCGCCCTGAAATATGGGGCCATGCCTTCGTAGTGCACTTCTCTTTTAAAGTTGTCGAGGTTGATTGGTTTTACCCTTTTGTTGAGGTAGTCTTCATTGGTCAGGTACCCGTTTTTGACCATTTGTTTCATGACTACAGACCTGCGGTTGTTGGCATTCTGAGGATTTATTTTAGGGTTGAAAAGTCTTGGGTTTTTTAACATGCCTATAAGCACTGCCGCTTCCTCCACAGACAGGTTTTTCTGGTCTTTGCCAAAATAGGTTTTGGCCGCAGCCCCTATGCCCACAGCGTCATACAAGAAGTCGCTCTTGTTGAGATACATGGCCAGGATTTCCTCTTTGGTATACCTTTTTTCAAATTCTATGGCTATAACCCATTCCTTTAGCTTTTGCCAAACTCTTTTTAGAAAAGATGATGACCGCTGCGTAAAAAACAGTTTTGCCAGCTGCTGTGTGATGGTACTGGCACCACCCTTTTTGCCCATAAAAAATATAGCTCTTGCCGTACCCCGGTAGTCTATGCCGGTGTGCCTGAAAAATCTTTCGTCTTCAGTAGCAATCAGGGCGTTGATTATCCTGGGATTGATTTGTTTATAGTCAAGCCACTCCCGGTTGTATTTAAATATCTTGCCAAAAACCTGGTTGTCGGCGGATATAAACTGAGAAGCTATCTCGTACCGTGGATTTTCGAGCTCTTCCGTATCAGGGAGCAAAGCCCTGGAAATATATAAAAACAGAAGTGCTGTCAATCCGATGGCTGCTGCAATCAGATAAAGCACATACCTGAAGATTCTGCTCCCAAAAAATGACGATTCTACCGGCTTGTTTTTTGACATAAACTTCTGAAAATGAACCTAAGGCACAAATATATGGAAAAATTTTGTGATTTGAAGGTTTCTCTGCCGCGTAGGATAAACCGGGATTAAACCGGCCCTGAGCCTATCTCCTCTGACGCATCTGTGTTTTTAAAGCCTGACGAGGGTCACGCCTTCGCCGCCTTGTTCGGGATCCGGGTGCCATATCTCCTTGACATCCTTGTATTGCTGCAGCATTTTTCGTACTTCTTTACGCATCACGCCTGTGCCTATGCCATGGATGATCCTGAGTTCGTGTGCATTGTTGATGAGGGCACGGTCCAGAAATGACTGCAACATGCTGAGTGCGTCACTTTTGGTATATTCCCTGATGTCGATTTTGGTTTCGTGTCTTTCTGCGGTGGCCAGGTTTGTCACCACACTCTTTTTTTTCATCTCTATGGGCTCTTTGACACCCACCAGTTCGATAATCGGTACTTTCATTTTCATAAAGCCCACCTGCAGCTCCGCCATGTTTTTATCGATGCTGATGATCTCACCGATGCTGGTTCCGTTTCTAAGCCTGGCATGCGAACCCACCTCGAGTTTGGGGCCTCCGCTGGTGATTTCCCTGGCAAATACTTCCATCTTGAGGGCTTCCAGTTCGCGGGCCTCGTCTTCCTGCTTTTTTTTAAGGGCAATGGCCGCCTGAAGGGCTTTCTCTTCGTCTTTGGACTGTTTTATCTCCTTGATCAGCTTCTGGACCTCTTTCTGATGCTGCAATGTGGATATGGCTTCCTTTTCCCGGGCTTCGAGTTTCATCTTCTTTTTCTTTATCTCGATGTCGGCACTCAGCTGCTCATAAGAGGTAATGAGACGGTCGAGACGATCCTGCTTTTCGAGGAGTGAGGCAAGCTTGTCTTCGTATTCCTTCTTTTCGGCCATGAGGGAAATGAGCATGTCGTCTATGGCCTTTTCGTTTTTGCCTGTCCTGTGCTGTGCATATTTGATGATGCGATCATCGAGCCCTGTTTTTGCCGCGATTTCGTAAGCAAACGAACTGCCAGGCTTGCCCACAGACATGCGGAAGGTAGGTATCAGGTGCTGCTTGTCAAACTCCATAGACCCGTTTACGATCCCCTGAGCTTTGAAAGCAAAAAACTTAAGATTGGAATAATGGGTGGTGATGACCCCGAATGCCTTTTTGTGATTGAGATCATTGAGTATCGCCTCGGCTATAGCCCCTCCGATTCGAGGGTCGGTCCCTGAGCCAAATTCGTCGATCAGCACCAGCGTATTGCGGTCAGCTTCCCCTGTTGTGACTTTCATGTTGCGAAGATGCGAGGAATACGTGCTGAGGTCGTCTTCGAGTGACTGCTGGTCGCCTATGTCTACAAATATTTTTTCGAAAATACCAAATTTCGAATTTTCGTCTGCAGACACTAGCATCCCTGACTGTATCATCAGCTGCAGCAGGCCCACAGACTTCATCGCCACGGACTTGCCTCCGGCATTGGGCCCACTGAGCACTAGTATGCGGTTGTTGCCGTGGAGCTCCAGATCAAATGGGATGACCGGAATACCCGAAGCTTCGTTTTTGAGCAGAAGCACAGGATTGTAGGCTTCTTTAAAACCAAACACAGGCTTCTGCTGCAAATAAGGCTTGCGGGCGTTGATGCGGTAGGCAAACCGGGCCTTTGCCCGTACAGTATCCAGTTTTATAAGTGTGTGCTGTACTACCAGCAGTGGATCGGCATATGGCCTGATAAAGCTGCACAAGGCACGTAGTATCTTGTATATTTCGTGTCGTCTCTCGGCGTACAGGTTGTACACCTCTTGGTTGAGTGCCACGACTTTTTCGGGTTCTATATAAAAAGTTTTTCCTGTAGCCGATTCGTCGTGTATGATACCGGGCACTTTCCGTTTATGCTCAGCAGCCACAGTGAGGACCCGTCTTCCGTTGCGGATACTTTCTGCATTTTCCACAAGAAATCCCTTGCTTTTAAAGCTTTCAAGCTCCGAATTAAATATCTTGTCCAACTCCCTCTCCTTGGACTTTATATGTTTGGATATCCTGAGCAATTCGGGCGATGCATCAGGCCGCACTTCACCCTCTTCGTCCAGCACCCTGTCTATTTCTGTAATGAGGACCTTGTCGATGAGGATGGCTGACACGATCCTGCTAATCAGGGGATTAAACCTCGTCTTTTCCGGTTCCTGAAAATACTTTGTCAGATCGAGGCCTATGGATACCACCACGTAAATACGCCGTATGCTTTCTATGTCGAGCACATAGCCTTCCTTACGGAGCAGGGCCACGTCATCACTGATACTTTCAAAATGAGAAATAGGCAGATGCTCACCCCGTTCCAGTGATTTTTTATATTCGTCTGTTTCATTGATGAGCTGCTCGATAACCTCAAGCGAGGACTGAATCTCCAGTTCCTCAAAATAATGCCCTGCCATCTCAGAAAGACATTCTTCCCGGATATATTCTATAACCCTGGTAAATTCCAGTTTTTCTTTCAGATCCTTTGGGTAAAGCAGCATAAGAGCCCTTTGGCAATGTGTATAGGGTGTAAAATTAGAAAAAACAACGGGATCAAGGTTTTGGTTCCGTTTTTTCAGGCACACTGCACCTTGATTATATTTTGAGGCCTTCCGGCAATAAAATAACTGACAAAATGTCACACGGCTTGCCTAAATTTCGTATTTTTGTACCCCAAATCTGAATACCAGGCATGTACAACGAAAACACCACACTTACCGGCATCAGCAAGGAGATGGACGAAACCCGTCAGGGCGAAGTTCTTTTTTTTGAAGAAAGCGGAAGTACTGCCCGTAAATTTTACATTGAGTCGTATGGTTGTGCGATGAACTTCAGCGACTCTGAGATCGTGGCATCTATCCTGGCAGGCGAAGGTTATGGGCCCACTCGCATCATGGAGGAAGCCGACCTGATCCTTGTCAATACGTGTTCTATTCGGGAAAAAGCCGAAGAAACGGTCCGAAACAGACTCCGTGTCTTTAATCACCTGAAGACCAAAAGACCGGACCTGCTCATAGGTGTGCTGGGCTGTATGGCCGAAAGGCTCAAGGCCAAACTGCTCGAGCAGGAAAAACTGGTAGACCTCGTGGTGGGTCCGGATGCTTACAGGGACCTGCCTGCCCTTCTGGCCAAGGTCGACGAAGGTGAAAAAGGAATCAACGTCCTGCTTTCCCGCGAAGAAACCTATGCCGACATATCGCCTTTGAGGCTTGAAAGCAACGGTATCGTAGGCTTTATCTCCATCATGAGGGGCTGCGACAATATGTGTTCTTTTTGTGTGGTACCTTTCACCCGTGGCCGCGAAAGAAGCCGCGACCCGTATTCTATTGTAGCAGAAGCTACGGACCTTTACAACAGGGGATTCAGGGATGTGACTCTGCTGGGGCAGAATGTAGACAGTTATAAATGGTCAGCTCCTGATGGAAGCGAACACGTTAACTTTGCCAATTTGCTCCAAAGGGTAGCCACAATACATCCTGACCTCAGAGTGAGGTTTTCGACGTCTCATCCCAAGGATATAACCGACGAGGTGCTACATACCATG
>JAKQGD010000077.1 GCA_029573365.1 Bacteroidota bacterium
GTTTCCACCCAGTTTCATTCCAATTGCACCCGCAAGAGGAAAGGCGACTAAATTTGGCCTCGATGATAAAAAAATAAATTTGATCTACCCAACTGTTTCGAAGTGGTAAGTAAGAGTGCCTCAGTGTATATGGTAAGTATGGAGAGTATTCGTGCTTAAAAATAAGCTGATATTGTCCAAACAGAGCATATTATGCATATAGCATCCTTGGCATTGCACCCGTTTTGCATCCGTGAGAGGCAAAGCGATTCTAGTTTTGGGTAATTTTGCCATAACAAACTCAAGGTAATTAACTCTATAATATAAAAAAACTTGTTAAAAGAAGCGCACGAAACTTGTGCGCTTCATCTTTTTTTGCTTAAGGGCAATCTAATGTTTGGATAGTTCAATTTTCAAAAATAAAATCCACATCTGCTGGCATGCCGGGTTTCAAGTCGTGGTTGGCATTTGAAATGCTGATCTTTACGGCAAACACGGTTGACTTGCGGCCTGCCACAGTCTGTACATTACTGGGAGTAAATTCTGCTTCGTCTGCAATATAACTGACACTGCCTGTAAAAGTCTTTTCAGGGTATGAGTCCACTTTGACCAGAACTTCCTGCCCTGTCCGTACCTGCCCATAGCGTTCTTCAGGAATATAGACAGTGAGTGAAACTTCATCAATATTTCCCACGGTCATCACTACACCCCCGCTACCGATCATTTCACCTTCATCCAAGTGTTTAGATAAAACCACGCCTGTTATTGGATAGGTCACAGCCGTTTTGTCAAGCTGTATCTGAACGGTTTTCAAAGATGACTGTGCCTGTGCCAGACCTGCTTCAGCTTGGGCAGTGTTTTTCTCTGCCTGCTTGATTGCCATCTCGGCAATCTGTACCTGCAGGGAATCGTCACCGATCAAGAGGGCTTGCCATTGGTTTTTTGCCTCATTATGGGTTGCCTGAGCTACGCCAACATCCGCGCGCGCTTTGAGAACGTCCTCTGCAGCACGTGTATCTAGTGCCTGTTCATACCGCTTCTTGACATCATACAGCTTCGTTTCCTTGAGTTCAAAGGCATCTTCAGCGGCATCGTCCATTTCTTTGCTTTCGGAAGCTTTTCCTACAAAATCCCGGGCAGCATCCGCCACCTGGTAATCAACCTGGGCAG
>JAKQGD010000092.1 GCA_029573365.1 Bacteroidota bacterium
TTGCCATTGTTGTGCTGCAGGGTATTGCGTGTAAACTGGTGGTGATAGCCATTGACCACTCCATACATATACCGGTCCCAGTCGTCAAAAGTGGTGACCGATTTAAGTCTCTGGTAATCAGAAGGCAGCATGTCGGTGACAAAGATGTCCTGATAGCCGTCATTGTCTATATCTGCGATGTCGGCACCCATGGATGCAGCACTGGTACAGTTTATCATCTCTGTGAGCGACTCTTTAAACGTGCCATTTTGTTGATTGATGTACAGATAGTCCCGTTCAAAAAAATCATTGGAAATATAAATATCTTCCCATCCGTCGTTGTTGACGTCACCTACTGTTATGCCCAGCCCAAAGCCAATGACGCTGCCGTAAATGCCGGCTTTTTCGCTTACATCTACAAACCTGCCATTCTGATTCTGCATAAGTTTGTCACCGCCTAGCTTATCGCGTACAGGTCTTTCGTTTTTACGCAGATTAAACGAACCAATGGCCTGAAAGGAATTATTTAGGATATAGGCGTCCAGGTCGCCATCCTTGTCATAATCAAAAAATGAGGCATGCGTCGAAAACCCCGGGTCATTGAGACCGTATTCAGCGGCAGCCTCCCTGAATGTGAGGTCGCCATTGTTGATAAAAAGCTCATTTTCTTTGTTATCGCCCTTGATGTCACCTGAATTGCATACGTAAATGTCCAGCCATCCGTCTCCGTTTATATCTACCATTGACACGCCTGTGGACCATGCTTTTTTCCCGCCGGCCCCTGACTTTTCGGTAATGTTTTCAAACTTCCAATTACCTTTATTGAGGTACAGCTTGTTGGCCGATTGATTAGAAACCATATAAATATCCGGAAGACCGTCGTTGTTGACATCGCCTATACCCACACCGCCGCCATTGTAATAATTGCGGTATTTGTATACGTTAAAATCATTGGTATCGGTAAGATTGTTGCTAAATCCGATGCCTGTTTCGTTGTTGTCCCTGAGGATAAACAATGTCTCGCCTTGTCGTTTTTCAGGGCTGCAGCCCAATGCGATTATGACCAGCCAGAAAGCTGCTGATATTCTGTACATCTTTATTATTTCTGCTTCATCTTATAACGAAGATCTTCAAACCTTACGCCTACATCCTTGGCATCAACGGGGTACACTACGATTTGCCTGTTGCCATCAATCTTGGCGTAGGCCTTGACCTTTTTGTCTTCGATATCTATGGCAATAAAATCATTGCCGGGATAATTTTTTCTGTAAAAGTCCATCAGATCAACCATCAGCGAATCCGACTGGCATTTCTTTATCCAGGGTGCCCAGGCTGTATAACTGTATGTAAAGGTCATGCCACGCATGGTATCCTTATCATCAAATACACCGTAAAAGAGCATCATTTTACGCAGAACTTTATCTGTGAGAATACTGTCAGGCTCGATGTATTTTGCAGAAAGGTTGCCAGGCCCCTCGCTGATAAGTTTTTGTTTGTTAAGTAGCCAGCAGCTGTTGTAAAAGTCAGATTTGGTCATACCCATACGCATACCAAAAACCAGGCTGTCATGTACCACACCACTCGAAAGTCCCTCTTCCACGGCTTTTGTGTATTCTGTTTTGCAGCCCCATACAACTAGCAATACCGGGAGAAACCACCAGTAAAATTTGAATGTTTTCAATACTTTAATTTTTGCATACCGTTATTCTGCCCTGATTGATGCCAGCCGCCAGTCGCCCGTTAAAAAATAGCAGGTGCCGGATCTGGCCATCGATATTCAGGGGTTCGATGTGCGAAAATACCAAATTCCTGTCTTTTTGCATCAAATTGATTTTCCACCCATACGAAGCATCCTGTCTGCCTGCCTGGGGTTTAATTTTATAATCATTTCCACCAGCATAAATGCTCACCTCGCCGTGGTCATTTTTTGCGGCACACAATGCGTGGATGGTGGAATACTGGGCTTCGTCGGGAAGGGGCACCTTTCTGAATGTCCCTTTATCATTGACAAGTATCGCTGATGAGACATCATCTAGATTACTGATTACTGCTCCTGCAAGCAGTTCAGGAGTAAACAGATGGTCTATGTCTGCCGATGCAAAAGCCTTGTAGCTTATGTACTTCTTTTTTAGGCCCGGCAGCTGACTATACATCTCATCGAGGTCATGCACAGGATAGTATTTGCCTCCTTCGGACTTGCAGATGATTTGCTCCCGTGAACCATTGCCATCAAAATCCATAACGTACATTCTCATACCCGGTCGATAAAATGAGTTTTGTCCCTGATTGCCGCATATTAGGTCCTCATCGCCATCCATATCCACATCAAATCTATACAAGGTGTTCCATAGTCCTGAGGTTTTTTCTACGGTTCTGGGTACCGATTTTTCAAAACTGCCCTTATCGTTTCTTATTATCTGGACAGGCATCCACTTGCCTGCCACCACCAGGTCTTTATATCCGTCATTGTCAGTATCGATGGCTTCTATGCCAGTCATCATACCTAAACCTTTTAAAGGTTCGGGCTCTGTACATGCAAATCTGTTCTGTCCTTTATTTATAAGTAAAAACACATTGCCCGGTGAGCCATAGAGGTTGCTTTTCATAAATTCGGCCACAGCGATGTCTGTGAGTCCATCATTGTTAAAGTCAGCTGTGACAAAGTCTCCCGTGTTTATGGCTCTTGGAAACTTTATGGCAGATGGGTCTTTTACAAAATTGCCTTCCCCTTCATTGACATATAGGTTATCATCCATCTCAGGCGAAAACTCAGAATATGACTTGCCTCCGCGTGCTACATACAGGTCGAGATCTCCGTCACCATCAGTGTCAACAAATGCTGCTCTGACACTTTCACCGGCAGCATCGCCTTTAAAAGGGCCGTCGACCATTTTATATGTTCCCTTGCCTGACAGCAAGATGGCGTCAGATTGATTGCGGCCACCCCCACAAAACATATCATCAACTCTGTCACCGTTAATATCTGCAGCAGCCAGTGCCGGGCCGGCATAACTGTTCATCTCTATCATCAGCCGCTCCCGCGAAAAAAGATTAAGGTCAGGGTCCTGATGCTCATAAGGCACTGTAGATGTACTACATTGATCTTCCAAACTGTTTTCGGCATGACCGGCTAAAACACCTGCAGGTAACACAGCATCTTTTTGGTCCAGGGTATATTTTTGATTGGTTTTTAGGTTTTTGAGTTGGGTCACTTTACCATCAGGCCACGTAACTAATACTTGGTCCACCACTTTTGTGCCACCAATTCCAAAATGCATCACAGGTGATATGCTTGACTGAAAGCCCCGTGTGGTATAGTTTTCTGCCATGGATTTCCCCAGGCTGTGGCTGATTTCCACCTTTGCTCCGATGGCCTGTGTGTTTGCCCCGGAACCCTTGAGAAGAAATGAAATGCTTCTCGAAGTCAGCGTATCTGTGTTGTTCCTATATACAAAACAGGGCATATTTACATTGTTTACAACAAGGTCGAGGTCACCATCATTGTCGAGATCGCCATAAGCACTGCCATTGCTAAAACCCGCTTCTCCCAGACCCCACTCCTCTGAAACCATATCAAAATGCATAGATCCCATATTCCTGAACATACAGTTGACCTGTGGCACTGAGGGCATACTGTCAATGAGCATGGTAAGCACCTCCTCCTTGCTTTCTATTTTGGAGCGGATCATGGTGGCATTGGCTGAGTAATTGAGATAATCCTTATCCAGGAGGTCCTTGTATATGCCATTAGATACAAAAAGATCTCTAAGTCCATCGTTGTCAAAATCCTGAGCTAGAGCCGCCCAACTCCACTCAGTATCAGCCACACCGGCAAATCTGCCTATCTCCAAAAACTTAAGGTGCCCTATATTCCTTTGAAGCACATTACGGCTGTATTGATGGAAGTATCCGTTTTTAACTTCTGATATGTATTTGTCCCAGGTGTCATACTGGTTTTTTGATTTTTTTCTTTCCAGGCTCCTTGGCAACATTTCAGTAACAAAAAGATCGGGCTTGAGGTCGTTGTCCAGGTCCGCAGCATCAGCTCCCATTGAGCCCATAGACATGGATAAAAAACTCTTGTCACCTTCTTCACTGAATGTACCATCGCCATTGTTGACATAGAGATAGTCTCTTTCAAAAAAGTCATTGCTTATAAATATGTCAGGCCACTGGTCGTTGTTAAAATCACTTACGGTGATTCCCAGGCCATAACCTATTTTGCTGGAATATATACCTGTCTCTGACGTCACGTCAACAAAATGTCCGCCGTCATTTCGCATCAATTTGTTGCCTTCTGCATCAGGGACCAGTCTTTGTCCTTCCTTGAGATCGAAACCGCCTACAGATCGCAGAGAATTGCTGAGAATATAACAGTCCAGGTCACCGTCTCTGTCATAATCAAAAAACGAAGCATGGATGGACAGCCCTGTAATATTAAGGCCATACTCTGCTGACTTTTCGGCAAATGTGAGGTCGCCTTTGTTTATAAAAAGTTCATTGTGCCTGTTGGCACCTCCGGGTTTTCCAGCCTTGCATACATAAATATCCATGAGCCCGTCGGCATTTACATCTGCCATTGTGGCACCTGTTGACCACACCCCGCTACACGCTACTCCCGAGGTTTTGGTAATATCCTCAAACTTCCAGTCTCCTTTGTTGAGGTACAGCCGGTTGTCCTCTATATTACCTGTAAAGTAAATGTCTGTAAGCCCGTCGTTGTTTATATCACCAAGGGCCACTCCTCCTCCATTGTAAAAATTACGATAGGTGTAGGTGTTAAATTCTTCGGTATATGGAACGTCATTTCTGAATGTTATACCTGTCTGTTTGTCGGACATCAGGGTAAAAAGAGTGTGCTTAGAATCAGTATGCCTGCATCCGGCCACTATGCAGCACAAAAAAAACATCGGCATATTGCGAATCAGATGGCGTATCATTTCAGGGCTGAAAAAAAAAGAGCCGCCCTTGCGGACAGCCCTTTTTAGATTATCAAAATTTAATTTTAGTAACCTGGATTCTGTGTCAAAGTACCATTGGCTGCATTGATGGCATCCTGTGGAATTGGGAAAAGGTTACGGAATGGCTGTGAAGCTGGTTTTTCCCACCACGCATCGTTGTACTTTCCGAAACGGATAAGGTCAGTTCTTCTGATACCTTCCTGATACATTTCTCTGCCTCTTTCTTTAAGAAATTCGGCAGCAGTGAGTGTGGAATATTCAGAAACTTTAGCTCTTCTTCTGATTACATTTGCATCAGCCACAGCATCGTTCCAGTTTCCTGACATCCTAGCTTTTGCTTCAGCTCTGATAAGATACAGGTCGCCCAAACGTACGATTGGATAATCGTTGTCCATATCAGGTCTTCCCAGCTGCTTGTAAGAAAACTTACCCGGACGTGCACCTGCCTCTCTCTTGCAGTTTGGTGAAAGTTCATTGATGGCTGGTGTATAGTTAAGTTGTAGGTCGCTATCATCAGCGGCATAGTCAAGTATTGCTGAACCACCAAAGTCAAGCTGCGGACCTACGATAAAGTTATTTTTCTTACGAACGTCTGCATTATCATAAGAGTTGTAAAACTCCTCAAGGGTGGCATAACCATTCCACGGCTGAGCTGTGAAGTTCCAGGTAAACTGGCTGGAATAGTGAAGGCTCATCATGGCAAAGTTCATACCGCCTGCTTTGGCTTCATCAAAATACACCGTAAAGATATTCTCAGGGTTGTTTTCGTTGTTAGGAGCAAATACCGCCGCATAACCCTCCAGATTTTCTGGGTCAGAAGCTACAGAAGGTCTTCTTCCCAGGTTTGGTACTTTGCAACCGTCACCACAAAGTGAATATGCACCGCTGTTGATAACATAAGAAGCAGCCGCTTCGGCCTTATCATACATCTTGGTACCTGTGTAAACCTCAGCATTGAGATAAAGCTGAGCTATGATTCCCAGAGCACCATAGGTATTAATCCTGTTCTTGTCTGCACCTGTTCCAAGCGGACTTCCTGATAGGTCCATACCAGGGCCTACGGATGATACCCCTAAAGCAGCCAGCAATTCGCTTTCTACAAAGCTAAATACCTGCTGTCTTGGTACCTGCGGAGCATCAACACCAGGTTGTGTAACGATCTTTACATTTCCGTAAAGGTCCATGAGTTTCATATAGTAATATGCTCTCAATGCCCTTACCTGTGCTGTCTGATTTGCATCAAGAGTACCACCCTTGAGCAATTCATTGGTGGTATTAATGGCTCCATACAGGGCATTCCATGTATTGTTAACAAAACCATGTGTAGGGGTATAGGTATGTCTGTGAAGCTCAACGAGAATACCTCCGTCAAACCAGTCACCACCTTTAGCACCTATGCACATTTCGTCAGATGTGATTTCCTGTACACTGTATATATTACTGTGGTTTGCTGTACCGATGTTTCTCAGACCTGCAAAAGCACCTCCAAGAATATCGGAGGTGCCACCACCTCCCCCACCTCCAATACCCGGAATTTGGATATCCTGTGTGATATCTCCCTTAAGTTTTTCGTCCAGATTGGTACATGAGGCCAAAAGCAAGACCAGGAAGGAAATTATCAAATATTTATTCCTATTTATCATTGTCATATTATTTTAGAAGTTAAAGTTAATTCCTAAGGTAAATGTCCTTGCGGTAAAATAGTTGTTACGGCTGTCAATACCAGGGCTAAGTACATCTGGATTATTTATGTTTTCTACCGCTCCGTTATCGACCGAACCATAGTAAACCAGCGATGGTTCCGGATCTGTACCTGTGTACTTGGTCAATACAAACAGGTTTTGTCCTGTAAGTGAAACATTCAGATTCTGTATGGCCTTTACACCACCCAGCGGAATGCTCCTTGAGATGGTAAGGTTATCAAGTTTGAAGAAATCTGCTTTTTCTACATACAATGAACTGAATCTGGCAGTCTTGAGGCCGTCTACCTTCAGACTGGTGTTCATATAATTGTATGATGACTGTGATGATACCTGAGGCTCATAAAATGCCCTGAAAGTGTTGACCAGGCTGTGACCGAATGCTCCTCTGAAGAATGCATTGATGTTCCATCCTCCTACATTAAGGTTGTTATTCCATCCAAGCTCCAGGCTTGGTATACCCTTGCCGAGCACTCTGAAGTCAGCATTAGGCTCAAGGGCTTTATCTGCACCTGTAACAAACTGACCGTCACCGTTAAGGTCTGCAAATGTTGGGTTGCCCTTGTCATCCAATCCTGAATATTCAGGTCCCCATATTTGACCGATCTCCTGACCTTCCTTGACTATGATCATTGGTGTATTGTTCTGACCCGGAGCACCCAGGATTGCCCTCATTTCCTGAGGTATAACATATTCCTTAAGTACGGTCTTGTATGTCGAAAGCACCACTCCGGTCGTGTAATTTGTTTTTTCGCCTTTTATCAGGTCATAATTAAGAGAAAGTTCTGCTCCTTTGGTATTTAATTTACCTGCGTTTTCAAATCTCCTGTTGACACCATATATAGCTACATCGACTATCCTCTCAAGGATGAAGTCCTTGATGTCCCTGTTGTATACGTCGATAGATCCCCTCAATCTTCCGGCTCCAAAATCTAATCCTATGTTGGTCTCTCCTTTCTGCTCCCATTTGAGATCTTCATTTGCTGCTCTTTGGAGAACCGTTGAAACTGATCCGTCAGGACCATTCACTATAGATCTGATAGCCCTTGACAAACCATTCTGTCTGGGGAGCGATCCTGTAACACCATAACCTACCCTCAACTTGAGTTGGTCTAGAGCCTCAGCCTTCAAATACCTGTTAAGGTCAACACCAAGTCCTACTGCCGGAAACCAGCCCCATTGATTCTTTTCACCAAGCTTGGTTGAGCCTTCCCTTCTGATGGAGGCATTCAAGAAAATGGCATTATCAAAAGAATAGTTGGCCCTACCGAAGAAGGCGATGATCTTTTCATCAGGTGATGCATCTGTGTTTACAGATATAAAACCTGCATTTTGAAGGTCTTGAGACACCTCTGCAGCATTGATGAAATCAATGGAATTGTCAGGGAAGTCACCAATGCTCATACTATTGCTGAAAAAGTTAGACTGCTGGAATGAATAGCCTCCCGTAAGCGTAAGGTTTGATTTTCCAAATTCATTGGTGTTGGTAAGAAATGTCTCATACAGTTTAAAAGAAGCATCATCGTTATACAGGTCAGCACGTCCTTTTCTGATAGGACTTGTGGCATTACCTCTGAATAATGACGTAGTAGGGTAATATGTTTTTGTAGCAGAGACGTTGTTTTGCTGGGCAAGCCTGAAATTGGCGGTTAACCCACTAAACAGTTCATAACCCAGATTCAAACCATAATTGAATTCCTTCCTTTTTCCGGTGTTGGAATTCTGGTTGATAATAGAAACAGGGTTGAATGCATCAAACAAACCCAGGGACTCAAAATAGTCTCCAAACTGAGCACTGTTAAACGGATAAGGTGAATCTGCTCCAAAAACAGGGGCTGTAGGGTTATAGATAACCGCATATCTTAAAGCCTCATTGAATGAAAAATCCTGGTTTCTCTGTGTAAATGAGGTACTGAAATCAATTGTTAACTTATCGCTTAAGGCTTTTGTGTTAATGTTTAACCTAGTGTTAAACTGATCAAAACCGGAAGTCTTGAGGATTCCGTCCACTTTACGAAGGTT
>JAKQGD010000123.1 GCA_029573365.1 Bacteroidota bacterium
GGAAGAAACGTGCTGTTTATCAGTAGGTTATCCTTTTGTATGTTGATGGGATATTTTTCTGCAAGGTAATCCTGTGTGATGTAGCTTGCAGTACCACCTAAGTGTTTTTCCCACTTTTCTTTTATGGTAAGAATGCCCACCCTTAACTCACAAATGGGCCTGGTTAGCGTGAGGGGCAACAAGCCGGTCCAGTGGTCGTCGCCAAATAGAATAATATTTTCAGGAATTGAACCCTTCATGACACAGCTTGAATATATGATTTAAACGGTCTTGATAATTTAACGTCACTTTTTCTATATGAGCCGAATAACATTAGTAAAACGAAAAAAGCCCTTATTTGTGGTAAGGGCTTCTTAATATTTTTTGGAATACAGATTATTTGGTTTGAAACTTCGAAAATTTCTTGTTGAACTTATCAATCCTTCCTGCTGTATCCACAAATTTGACCTTACCGGTGAAAAACGGATGTGAAAAAGAGGAGATTTCCATTTTTACCAGTGGATATTCCTTGCCATCTGTATAAACTATAGTCTCCCTGGACTTGGTGCATGACCTTGTCAAAAACATCTCGTCGTTGGATATGTCCTTAAAAACGACCATCCTGTAATCACCTGGGTGTATTTCCTTCTTCATTTTATATGAAAAATTTACTCGTTAATACTATTTTGCTTCTTAAGGCACGCAAAGGTAAGATTATTTTTAAACATGACAATACATTCAGATAAAAAAATATCGTTACGTATTGAGTGCCCCACAGACGCTAAGGGTCTGTCCCGTTACATAAGCCGACAAATTCGATCCCAGGAAGACACAGGCATTGGCCACGTCTTCGCCTGTTCCCAATCTTTTCATGGGTATGCTGTCGATGTAAGCCTTTTTTTGTTCATCGGTGAGCACATGGGTCATGTCTGTTTCTATAAATCCGGGAGCGATAGCATTGCACCGGATGTTTCTAGACCCAACTTCTTTGGCTATGGATTTGGTAAATCCTATGATTCCGGCTTTGGAAGCTGCGTAATTTGCTTGTCCGGCATTGCCAAAGACACCCACCACCGAGCTCATGTTGATAATCGACCCGGACCGTTGTTTCATCATGGGCTTAAGGACATGCTTAGTGAGGTTAAACACAGATTTTAAATTGGTATGGATCACCTCATCCCATTGTTCCTCGGACATTCTGAGCATAAGTGTATCCCTGGTGATGCCTGCATTGTTGATGAGGATATCCACATTACCGAAGGCTGTTACTACCTCATTGATCAGGTTTTCTGCCTGCGTATAGTCAGCTGCATCAGACCTTATGGCCAGGACCCTGACACCATATGCTTCGGCTGCAGTTTTGACTGCCAGGGCTTTTTCTTCTGACGATACATAGGTAAACGCTATGTCAGCACCCTCAGCCGCAAATTTTAAAACGATTGCTTCGCCGATGCCTCTGCTGCCTCCGGTTATGAGGGCCGTTTTTCCTGTGAGAAGTCCCATATGTTTATTTTTTGGCAAAATTAGGAATACTTCCCCTGAAAAGTGCAG
>JAKQGD010000265.1 GCA_029573365.1 Bacteroidota bacterium
CTTTTGGGGATCAGTTCAATGCAGTAGATGGGTACACCCTGCCTACTGGAGAGTCCCTGCCTCCCAACAACAAGGCATTTGCAGACCTGAGCCTAGGTATTTACTATACAGTCAGCCCTTCAAAAAATTTTAATTTCCACGCCGGTGCGGGATACTTTCATTTTAACCAGCCCAATCTGGCTTTCTTTAATACCCCTGACATCATAGACCCCAATGTGAGCAAGTCTGACACCCTCCACACCAAATGGAGTCTTCATACCGGAGCAAGCATCAAAACTGGTGACCGCACATATGTACAGCCCCGGGCCAATGCCCTGATCCAGGGCCCGCATGCTGAACTCAATGCCGGTCTTACGTTCAGGTATAAAATATCAAAAACCGCAGGTAAATATTTTCTGATCGGTCCATACCTCAGAGGCGTGAAAAATTATGACGGCTACGGATTGGAGTCGGTGATAGCTATGGCCGGGTATGAAGCCAATAACTTTATTTTTGGACTGAGTTACGACCAGAACCTGAATGGTTTTCTGGGAGGAAGAAAATCGCTTTCCTCACTTGAATTCAGCGTTATTTATATTGGGGAATATCATAATGAAGATAATTTCTGTCCACAGTGGTAAAAAGTTTGCAGGTTTAATTTTTCACCTGCCAGATTTCCCAGATTTTAGACCGCTCCTGCCATCTGCCAAAATTGAATGTATACAACCAGTCTGGAATCCTTGAATACTGCAGCTCTATCTGTCGGAATTTATTATGATTCAATCCTGAACCTGGGTTTCTCATCAGGATGAATTCTCCTTTTTTCATTGCATTTAATGGAAGTGAATCAGTTTTTTCGAAAATAATCACCTTGAGATTTTCCGGCTTATAAAAATTGGATTTCAGGCCGACCAGACAATAGGGATCTTCATCCTGAGCCCATAAGGTCTGAGCTGTTTTTTTGCATTGTTTATCCAGATATTTAAAATAAGGCAATGAATCAGCGGCTGGTTGGGTCCCTATAAAAACAAGGGCAATGAAGTTTGCCGCAAGGCCCAAATTCCACGCAGCTACCCACCAAAGCCGGCCTTTAAAAATATTTCTAATCAACAATAAGCCCTCTGTCATCCAAAGAACTCCTGGAAGGATCATCGGGAATAAAAACCTGATTTCCTTGTGGCCAATTATACTGTGACCGATAAAAAAAGGTAAGAAGATCCATAAAAAAATACCATGACCAGAAGTCCTTATTCCGGCTACCATCGCTGCCAGCAAAACAAGGCTTACCGGCAAAATGCCCCGGATGATAAAATCTTCAAAATAATACCACCAAGGATACACACCAAACTCAGCAGCTTTGTGATTAATAATATTTGCTTCAAAGTAATTCAGGGGAGTATTGACCCAGGTGCCGTAAAACCACCTGTCGGCTATAAATCCGCACATTACGGTTATAATGCCACCGACCATAAGCCAATAGAAAGCAGTGGATTTAAATGCTTGTTTATATATCAGCCACAATGAAAGCCCGGCAAGTGCGAGTCCTGTCTGAAACCTGAAATAGAATGACAATCCAAGAAACAAACCGGCTGCAAACCATGAATAGTTTCTTTTATCGGTCAAAAGCAGATAAATCCCTGTCCAGAGCATAAGGGCCGACCAGTTTTCAGAAGAAAATCGTACAATGCAGTAAGGAACAAACCAGACCAGCACAGCGGTGAGGGCCCCTTTTTCGCCTGTGTTTGAAAATTTTCTGAAATAAGCAATCAGCAGGCAAGCCCACAGCAATGCGGTAAGTATTCTTAACATGGCTGCGTGCACAAAGGGATTTGCAATTCCTGCAGCAGAAAAGCCATTAATTAAGCAAATGGCCAGCAAGGGTTGTATGGAGGGTCTTATTTTATCTTTAAACTCCCATGGAAGATCTTGCTGATTACTTTCTCCCATTTTGAATTTCGCAAATTCCAGAATTTGAAAATGCTCATCGGGATGATGGAATCCCTGGCTCATTACTGCAGTTGTAATCAGAACCAGAAAAATTGCCGGAACAAGGAAATCAGAAAATTTAAACCCTGATCCACTTTCAGGTCCTTCAACCATTTCATCTGTTTTTGCATCCATGCTCATCAGGCCTTAAGACCATTTGTTGCCTGATCTGTTTGCGACCTCGAATTATACTCCCTGTCGAGAATAGAATAAATCACGGAGTCCAGATACCGGCCTTCCCAATAACAGTTTTCCCTAAAGTGGCCTTCTTTTGAAAATCCGTTTGCAACCAGCACTTTTTCCGAAGGTAAGTTTGCAGGGTCGATTACAGCTTCTACAGAGTGGAGTCTAAGTACATTGAAGGCATATGAAAGAATGGTATGGACTGCTTCGCTGGCCAGGCCTTTGCCGTGGTGCTCTGCCAGAAACATGTAGCCGATCTCAGCACGGAGGTTTTCAGGCTGGAAGCGGAAAAGCCCCGCCGTACCGATGATCTTGTTTTGCCCTTTGTAGGTAACCGCCCAGTTAATATGTTGCCCTTTTTCAAAACTCTCACGAAGATTGTCTATGTGGCTGATGGCGTCATCCATATTTTTTGCCAGTGGGCGGGGTATATACTTCATCAGGACCTCGTCACCGCGGAGGCTCAGGATTTCAGCAGCATCATCGCGGGTTACTTGCCTGTACGTCAGACGCTTTGATTCCAAAATGGGAAATTCTCCAAAATTTATATCCATACTGGCGGTCAGTCCAGAAAAACATTTTCAGTGATCTCCAGGCCATATCCTATGAGTCCCACCCGCTTTTTGCGGTGATTGGTGATGAGCCTTATCTTTGTTACCCCCAGTTCTCTT
>JAKQGD010000151.1 GCA_029573365.1 Bacteroidota bacterium
TATTCAGACCAGTAAAGAGGGATATGGCCTATTTATATCATCGAGCCTGCATAGTAATGCCACACCGGCTTCTTTATTAGGACATGGTTTGACTCCTGCTCCTGAAGTCAGTATGTGGGAATTTGGGCAAAAAACTGTTGATAAAATAGGCAAATATCATCCGCAGGAAATTTTACAGCTGGATAAACCTGCAATTAGATCACTTAATTTTGCAGATGCTACCGATATACCAAATGACCTGGCAAGGCCAATGAAGCAGATTGTTCAGGAGGAGAACGGGATTTTATTCGGGAGTTTTGCTGAACATCTGAAACTGCCGAAAGCCAAAGTTCCGCATGACGCAGATTTAGGCTTTGCCAATCCAGACAGAGCCAGAGAACGGCTTATACAAATGAGTAAAAGTCACGGTTACAATGCTGTTCAAGTTGGGGAGGCAGTAGGAGTAATAACTAAAGGCAAATATGCCAAGATGCCCCAGAAAATATTTGATCAGACAATTGCTAAAGATAAAAATATTTTAAAGCAGCTTGAAGAAAGCGGGGAAATGGTAAAAATTGCAGATGTTAAAGGGATGGACAGGATAAATGAATTTTATGAGCTGCACGGGCTGAAATCTGCCGGATATGACACTGTAGACGGAATCAGGGTAACAAAGCTGGGAGAGCAGTATCTCCGGCAGGCTTTCGGAGCTACCGATGTAACGCTGGAATTGGCAAAACATACAAAACGTGTCAAGCGTGTTAAATTCATGTCTAAAGAACTGGCAGAGTTAATCAGTGATGCAGGATTAACTGAAAAAATGCCAGGTGCATTATTGATACGTGATGAAAAAATATTAAAAACCATGCAACCATCCGGTAAAATCACACGATATGGAACAGAAATTGAAGAAACTATTCCAGGCGGAAATTTACCTGCTCCCAGCCAGATACTTGAAACATATGATGCGGCCGGAAATACATTGTATTTATTGGTAATCGGGAAACCTTTTACGCAGGCGGAAATTGCAAAATTTAAGCTGATGGGCAGTGTTGACTTAATCAGGGACATTTTCCGACCGGCCTTAAAAATTGATGGTAAGGCTGTTGATACAATGACGGAAGTTAATAGACTTGCCGCCGAATCAAGACAGCTGGAAAATGCCATAAAAACTGCGGACAAATTAGGCGATTTAAAACGTGCCGAAGCATTGCGCAGCCAATTAGCTGCAACAACTGATAGATTCAGGAAATTGTCCAGGCAGGCAGATGCTGCATATGCGGGCAGAACTGCGGTACGCAGTGCGGTATTGTCAACTGACGATTTTATCGATCGCATATCATTCAATGACTTGGCAAGAAACAAACCGACAGACTTTGCCAGGACTATGAATGAATTACCACGAGACGAACGTGCCAGGATAATGAATGATCTTGAGAAGCCTTTGAGAACACGAATTACCAGGGAAATGGAAAAGATCACACGAGCTCCGGCTGCGAGGGCTGAAAGGAAACCACTCAAAACAATTGAGCCTGAGCGCATATTACGTGCAGAGACAGTAGACAGAGGCACAATCAAAACAGACCGTGAAAGGCTGCCTGTAGAGGAACGGTCTGTTGTACCTGGTAGGGAAGCAGTTACACCTGTTGAAAGGCAGGCTGTACCAGTAAAAGAGTCAGTACCGCCCAGAATTGATAAAAGCCAGATCAAAACCATTATCAGTAAAATCGAAAGCGAGTCAGGTAAAAAAACAAAGCTCACTGAAAAGCAGTTGGAAGGCGCTGTTGCCTGGAAGCAGGGAATGTTCTATCGTATGCACTACCCGCCTTTCGGAGCTGAAGATAAACTGGTTACACGTGAGCCAATCCCTGGTGTCAGGTACGAGGAAGGCATCGGATCAGCAGCCAAATCAGCGGTAACACTTTATGGTGAAGTGCCACAGAATATCAGGCTGGATATGGGAATTGTGGACATAGATATCGGGCGTGCCGACAAGACAGGCAAGCCCAAGCTTAAATTTAAAGCTGATCCTAAGCAAAAGACAAGATATAGCGGTTATGTAAAAGACCAATCGAGTATAAAAATCTCGAAATAGGAGAGTAAAATGGCGCTAACATTGATGGCAAAGGCAACAAGCAAGAGCGAGAGAGACAGGGCTATACGTGTTTTACGGCGCAATGGCTATACCGGCATCAAGGTGAGAATGATTCGGGGCAAACGTATACTGCATGACCGGATACTTCCGGCAACCTATTACGAAATATGGGCTAATTGATAGTTAAGCATAACTATTGTTTACATAAATGTTTAAGGTTAAAATGATAGGTGATAGATTATGGACACAGGAAGCGCAATAGTTTTAATCGGCCTTTGTATAGTGGCTTTGGGCATATCGGCTTGTGCTTTTGCCTTTAA
>JAKQGD010000268.1 GCA_029573365.1 Bacteroidota bacterium
CCGGTGCATATGGAAGAGCGCCGGTATGTATCTGGAAGAGAAAAATGCCGAATAATAACATGAAAATCCCAAATATTATCAGGATGACAACCTCGAGCGTCAGATCTGACTCACCTGATAAAACCGGTTGTCTCTTTTCGATACTTTTGTTACTTGTTCCCATCATGTGGCCTCTATGATAACTTTATCTTAAGGGCTTTTAAATTATGCCCGGCTGCTAATTGTTACGAAAAGCTGTGCAGGAAAAGACGCCCGAATCCTGTTGTATATGGTATTTGTAGTATTTGTGATATTTGTGGCATTTATGGGGTATAAGGCAAGAAAAAAATTGAGCATATTTTTTTCTGCAACCTTCCGAAGGGTTTTTATCACTTCATGAAGGAAAGAACACTGATGTAGGGTTGAGGTTTACAACCTCCGGCTTTACAATAAAATCCTGGAAGTGTTAGCGATGACTGCTTTGTATAAAAAAATGATTAAGGAGGCCATGCAGGCCCAGCGTGCGGATGTAGAGACGGTAAAGAAAAAACGCGGACAAAATTTCGTTATTTCTGATGCACAGCCATACCTTGATGCAGTTTCAAAGATGAAACCGGCAGCGGAACAATCAAATGCAGTGTTTCAGCTACACACCGGGTCAGTAAAAGCACATTTTGAGATCATGAAAGGTCTTACTAAAACTATAAGGCCCGAAGATGATCCTTTTGTAGAACATTACCAGACACCAGTAATACTTGAGATTCTCTGCAAAGAGGATGAAAAGTTCGCAAAAAGTATGGCTACCTTTGTAAAGGAGATTAAAAAGTCTGAGGCCCTGATTGGAAAAGAGAGTACAAGACGTTATGGGGGATTTTATGGTCCCACCTGTGTAGTTGATTTCGCTCTCATACCCGGTTCTACCAGCAATGTTGTAAACCAGATCCTTGTAAATACGAACATTCCTGCTGATCATAAACAAGCCATTCTTGCGGCAAAATCGTGGGGTATGAATACTTCTTATGGGGTAGGGGACGTCTTCGCCCATGAAGTGGAAAAAGGTGCCACACTGACAGATGCGATAAACAGGGAGATTGCGATGCTGCAATCGATATATGATCACCCGGTAAGAGCGCAGGCAGAGCTTATGGACTCTGTCGGTCAGAAATCATTTGATCATCGCAAGTACATGGAATCATACCGTAAAGAGATGGCCGGGCATGTCAAGGCCGCAATTGATGACGGCGTCCATTA
>JAKQGD010000182.1 GCA_029573365.1 Bacteroidota bacterium
TAGGCATCAGCCCTGAATGGAACCCAACAAGAACACGAAGGGCATTCGGTGGCAGAAGTACGGCCAAATCAGGCCCTAAAAGAACAGACAACCCCAAACCACAGAACCCTGAAGACCGGCAACAGGAAAATTCCGATAAAAAAAGATTTAACAAGCGTAGAAGTCCTCCTGGAAGCAAGCCAAAAGAGTAAAACGCTATAGTTGCCTGATCCTGAGCAGGTTAAGCCATCCGGCCATTAAGAGTAAACCTCCGAGCGGTGTCACCGGACCCAGAAAATTAAGGCTTTCGCCAAATGTCATGTGTCTGGTAGCCAGAAGATACAGTGAACCCGAAAAACATACCACCCCTGCCAGAAAAAGGTAAATTGTCATTCGGATTATTTTTATATCCCGGTTTGCCGCCGATAACATTGTAAGCATAGCAACAGCATGCACCAAATGATACAATACCGCAGTCCTGTATGTTTCCATCTGCGTAGCATCCAGGTAAGGCTTTAGCCCGTGAGCCCCAAATGCCCCCATGGCAACAGCCATAAATCCGGTAATGGCGGTGACGATGGCAAGTCTATTCATATTACAAAAATATTTAATATTATAAAGTCCAGTCTATGGCACCCCGCCCGTGGCGTATCAGGTATTCGTTGGCAGCTGAAAAGTGGCGGCAACCCTGAAAGGCATTACGAGCCAAAGGGGACGGATGTGCCGCTTCCAGCAGCAAGTGGCGTGACGCATCGACCAGATCTCTTTTGCTGCGGGCAAAATTACCCCAAAGCATAAATACGATGTGATCGTACTGATCCGATAGATACTTTATGGTAGCATCAGTAAACTGCTGCCACCCTATCCTGCTGTGTGATCCAGGCTTGTTTTTTTCTACCGTGAGAATGGCGTTTAGTAAAAAAACTCCTTGCGAAGCCCACGCTGTCAGATTACCGTGGTCAGGAACGGGGGTTCCGGTATCTGAAGCCAGTTCTTTGTAAATATTTTTAAGCGAAGGCGGAATGGCCACTCCATCCGGGACCGAAAAACAAAGACCCATGGCTTCGCCCGGATTATGATAAGGGTCCTGCCCCAGAATCACGACTTTTACATGATCAGGGGCCACCATGTCATAGGCGTGGAAGATAAGCTTGCCGGCAGGATAAATAACCTTACCCTGGATAACCGCCTCTTTTACTGCGTCCGTAATCTGATTAAAGTAATCTGATTCAAACTCTTTGCTTAGCGGCTGCCTCCAGGCGTCTGAAATGCTGACCTTTTTTGGATCCACGTTGTGTTGTTGTATACTGACAAAGATACAATTTACCAGACAACATCATCTACAATTTAACCTTCATAAGTATAAGTAACCAATGTCTTCAACCTCTGATTCTAATTTAGAGGGTGTGCCTCTGTCATTCTCTACTTCTCCATCGTTCTCTATCAAAACCCTTGTTAATACTCCATTTATACTAAGCAAAAAATAAAATGTCATGGAAAATTCGGAGAAAACAAATGTTAACACACTCATATTTTTAGCGTATAATGGTTTAGTACAAAAGTCTATGTTTGCAAGATTAATGTACCATTTGCATTGAAATACACACCCAAAATACCCTCCTCTTTCAAGCTTTCGAGAGCCATGTTTATTGTGGTCTCCCCGTCGTCTGCCAGCTCAAGTCCAGGACACATTATAATGCTACGGCCAGGATGCTAAACTACTATTCTTCATAAAAAGGAACAAGTGACGCATCCAACCAATCATGAACAAATCTCCCGCCCATGTAGTTAGATATGTTCATCTAATATTTTTATCCACATGAAACCCATCCTAAGTCTGTGTGCCATATTATTTGGATTGTCATCGGTCATTTGTGGACAGGCCCAACCGTCGTGCTGTCAGGCAAGTTCGGTCAAGGCTTTTGCCGACTTGGCCAGCGATCTCACTTTTGTCATGGCTCATGAAGAACCCCTGCCGTTTGTGGTGCAGGACCCTAAGGGTCCTTCTGTCACTTTTCCCGCCTCTGACGGTGTAGATGGAAGAGGTTATTATATCCAGGGCAGTCCAAAAAGCAAAAAGTGGATTTTTGTATTCCAGGAATGGTGGGGCCTCAACGAGTATATTAAAAACCAATCTGATCTTCTTCACAAGGAGTTTCCGGATTATCATATTCTGGCCCTCGACCTGTAT
>JAKQGD010000184.1 GCA_029573365.1 Bacteroidota bacterium
AAAAAGGCGATTGCCCAGCATCGCGGGACTTATTTGGGTCGCGTTACATCCGCGACTTTCCAAAACGCCCGCTATCGCTTGTTTTGAGCCTTATATTGTTTTATCATCTCTTTTTACTCTTTCTCCTGGCTTTGCCGCCGACCTAAAGGCTGGAGATAGAGATGAAAAACCGTATTCGTTTTTATAATGTAAAAAAATTAAAAACACTGTAGGGATGAATTAAATATAGCCATGGATTTTAATCCGTGGCATCTAACAATCTCAAATAATTTTGAAACAAAAACCCCAGCCCCTATTACATCATTTAGCAAAAAATCACATAGCTTTACAATCATTTTTTATCAACCGAACTAAAACACTCAGGATGAATACAAATGAACTGCTCAAAAAATACACCCGCTTTAATGTATGGGCCAATACGCTCATGTGCGACTGGCTCACTTCAAAGGACGGGCGGCTGATGGACAGGGAGCTCAAGAGCAGTTTTCCTACTGTCAACACGACGCTGGCCCACATTTGGTTTGGAGAGCATATATGGTTCCGGCGGATACACGGTGAGCGTTTTGAAAACATAAACCTCGTCTGCGAGGGCAAGCCCGTCACTTTTATCTCTGAAGGGTTGCTGCGGCAATCCATGGATTTTATGGAGTACACTGCAGCCCTGAAAGCTGAGGACCTGGACAGGATGGTAGAGTACAGACTTTTTTCGGGAGAGACGGATGCCTCACCGCTGGCTGATATTATCCACCACATCATGAACCACGGCACCTACCACAGGGGCCAGCTGGTGACCATGGGCAGGGAGCTGGGGTTTGAGGAGGTGCCAAAGACCGATTTTATCCATTTCTGCAGGCAGGAAAAGGCGTAACAATACAAGAAAATCTATTATATTTCGGACCGCCATGGTCAGATTTCCAAAAGGTACAACTTTTTGAGTTTTGCCTGCCTGGTGGCGGGATGGAGGAAAGGCAGACTCAGAAGTGTCACCGAATAGCCGTTGAATATTTTCTCCCGGCGTGGCTTCAACCCCTTGTCGAGCAGGTCCTGACGGCACAGCTCGTCTGTATAGATCCAGAGGCCTTTGCCGGCCATGGGAAGGATATCCTCAGGATTGAGATTGGGGATGACTTGGCGGTAGCAGTAATCTAGTGCTGTACTGCGTACTTCATATTTGCATACCATGTCAGGGCTGATGGCATGTTCCAGCAGATACCTTCCTGCCTGTGTAGGGGCCTGGTACCTGAGCAGGCTGGGATAAAAGTGCACCGCCATAAACAGGTTGAAAGCCACTGCTGTGGTGGCTGCCGCGAGGATAAAACGGTTGTTGGACGTGGTTTGGTTGACCCAAAGCCAGATTACGCTGACAAAAAACGATAAGATTAGCAGGGTAAAGAACCAGGCCCATAGTTTGTTTTCCGGCGGGAAAAACACCTGGAGGCCGATGATCATAAGAATGACAAGCACAGCCATGGTTAGAAGGTGCAGCCAGGAAATGGGCCTCAACAGTTTTTGGCCGGCCGTGAGCAGAAAATCTGCTGTCAGGACCGAGGCTGCCGGAAACAGGATAAAGATGTAGTGCGGAAGCTTGTAGGATGAAAGGGACAGGGCCAGAAACATCAGGCAGAAGCCTCCCAAGGTGATGTATTCCGGCAGGGTACGGCCTGTGGCAATCCTGTATATTTTGATCGATATGGCGGGTATCAGTGCGAGGATCCAGGGCTGGAAATCCCACAGTATGCTTTGAAAAAAATACAGGTATCCCGCATTGTTGTCCCAGTAATTTTCGCCGGTGATGCGTCCGAAACTCTGTGTCCAGAAATAAAACCGAAGTCCTGACGGGCCTTTGAGGTCGTAGACGATCTTATCGGGATGTAGGTCAAACTGTGTATACAGGCCATAGCACATGGGAGCCAGCAACAAGGCAATGCCTGCAGCGACGATGAGCCACCGGGTGTGGAAGATGTTTTGCCACTGTTTTTTTGCCATAAACTCAAATCCGAAGGCAAGCACCACATATACCAGGGCTACGGGTCCTTTGGCAAGCATGCCGGTCCCCACAGCGAGGCTGATGAGCAGCAGGTTTTTTATGGTTTTGTGTCTAAGGTAGGCCGATATTCGCCAGAAGGCAAAGGCGGCAGAACCCATCAGCAGGGTGTCTGTGCGTACGTCATTGGTGATGAGAAACATGGCCTGACACGTCGACAGAACCAGGGCTGACAGCATGGCGGTCTTTCGGTCATACCATAAAAGTGCAAACCTCCACGTGCTGTAGACGGCCAGGATGGCAAACAGGAATGATGGGAACTTGTAGGCAAAACTGTTGATGCCAAATAGGGTCATCGAAAGTGAAGACAACCAGAAAAGCAGAGGTGGCTTGTCGAGGTAGTCGTAACCCTGCTCGTATACTTGGAAATAGCTTCCTGTCTGCATCATCTCCATGGAAATTTCGGCATACTGTGCCGCATCCACTTCCATGATGTCTATAAAAAGATTGAGTGTGCAGACAATCAATGGCCCTAGCCACCAGAATCTCCAGAGAAGAGCTGTTAGTTTTTGTGGCCATCCATGGGTATGCGGGTGGTTCACACTGTTAAAACCACTTGAAAGCTATACAAACAAGCAGCACTGCCAGTAAGAGGTAGTATACAAAGATGCCATACTCGTGCACTGCGGCAAAGTCATTTTTGGAAACGAGCAGACCTGCGGCGATCATAAAAAAGGCTACAATCTCCAGCCACGACCACTCGAAGTAATCCGCCGGTATCAGCAAAAAAAGGCCGCCTATGACCAGGATCCATGTTTTCAGGCTAAACGCCGAAAGCAGTCCTGATGATTTCAAGTTGTTGTTCATCGTGTACTTTTTTAAATCCTGTTGCCGGAGATGCACTTGCCTTCCTCGCTACGAGGTCAAGCGGGTCTTTCCTGAAGTAATTCATCAGATAATTCCAGGCACCCATATTGGCCGATTCCTCCTGTACCCAAAGGTAATCAGCTTTGGTATATTGTTTCATGATGTTTCTGATCTGAGCTTCGGGGAGGGGGTACAATTGCTCTACACGGATTATGGCTACATCCTTTATGTTGTTGTTTCGTCTGTATTCATCCAGCTCGTAATATATCTTGCCTGAGCAGAAGAGTACCCTTCTTGCCTTTTTGACGGCATCATCAGCGATGACTTCCATAAACCGGGTCAGACCGGTAAACGATTTGAGGTCCGAAACACACTCGGGGTGTCTGAGCAGTGATTTGGGCGAAAAGTGTACCAGCGGTTTTCTGTATGGCATGACCATCTGTCTTCTGATGAGGTGAAAAAAGTTGGCAGGAGTCGTGGCATTGGCAATGATCCAGTTGAAGTTGGCACAGTTTTGCAAAAACCTCTCCATACGTCCGCTCGAGTGCTCGGGACCCTGGCCCTCCATACCATGAGGCAGCAGCATCACCAGGCCGCTCATCCTCTGCCATTTGCTCTCACTGGAGCAGATAAACTGGTCGACGATGGTCTGGGCACCGTTATAAAAGTCTCCAAACTGAGCCTCCCATATGGCCAGGTGGTCGGGCGAAGCCTGTGAATATCCGTACTCAAAGCCCAGGACTGCAAATTCTGATAGCAGCGAATTGTAAATTAATAACTTACCTGTCGCACCCTCTAGGGTACTGAGCCTGTTATAGCCCTCGTTTGTCTTTTCGTCAAAAAACACGGCATGCCTATGCGAAAAGGTGCCTCTTTTGACATCCTGGCCGCTCATCCTTACGTTTTTGCCTTCGGTCATCAGAGAGCCATAAGCCATGAGCTCAGCCATGGCCCAGTCCAGGACTCCTTTGTTAAGAAGGTCTTCTTTGGACTTCATGAGCCTTTTGATCTTTGGGTTGGGGTTGAAACCTTTGGGTAGTTGATGCAGGTGATCCATTATCTTGCCTGCCAGCTTATCGCTGATGCCTGTGACCGGAGATACCATGTCGGCTACATCGAGTGTCTTGGTGAGTTTCCTCCACTGTTGCTCAGGCTCCTGGTACACATATGGAAGCACCTTTTGTTTGACCATATCGAGCCTGTCCTGCAGGTCGGCCCAGTATTTCTTTTCGAGGTCCTCACCGATGCGTGCATCTACATCTCCCCGTGAGATCAGTTTGCTCAGGTATATCTCTCTCGGATTTTTATGGGAATCGATGATGTCGTACATCTGTGGCTGGGTAAACTTAGGATCATCGCCTTCGTTGTGGCCGTGCCTGCGGTAACACACCATGTCGATAAAGACGTCGTTGTTAAATTTCTGTCGGTATTCAAAGGCCAGCTCAGCGGCAAAAACCACCGCCTCGGGGTCGTCACCATTGACATGGAATACCGGGGCCTGTACCAGACCCGCGGCAGCAGTACAATAGGTCGATGACCTGGCATCGTCAAAATCGGTGGTAAAGCCTATCTGGTTGTTTATCACAAAATGGATGGTGCCACCGGTATAATAACCATCAAGCTGGCTCATCTGCACAGTCTCGTACACTACGCCCTGTCCGGCTACGGCACTATCGCCATGGATAAGTACAGGAAGGATTTTGTCATAATCGCTGCCATACATAACGTCCGCCTTAGCCCGGGCAAAACCTTCGGTAACCGGATTTACAGCCTCCAGGTGTGATGGATTGGGTACCAGCTTGAGATGCATAATCTTGCCGTCCTCCATTTCGATCTGAGAAGAAAATCCCAGATGGTATTTGACATCACCATCGCCAAAACTCTGATCCAGGATGGCCGTACCTTCAAACTCATTGAATATCTGGTCATAGGTCTTGCCCATGATATTGGCGAGCACATTGAGACGACCCCTGTGAGCCATGGCCAGCACCACTTCCTCCACTTTGCCCTGTGATGACTTCTTTATGATGGCATCAAGAGCGGCAATGGTAGTTTCACCGCCTTCGAGCGAAAATCGTTTTTGTCCTACGTACTTGGTATGTAGGAACTTTTCGAAGATGACGGCACCGTTGAGTTTTTCGAGTATCCTGTGTTTTTTGGCAGCATCCAGGCCAAAATCATCATTGAGAGGACGGTTTTCAATACGGTCTCTCAGCCATTTCCTTTTTTCGAGATTTTCGATATGGTTGTACTCAAAGCCTATATTGCCGCAGTATATAGTGCGTAACTTGCTTACAATCTGTTCCAGGGTGGCATCCTTGAGGCCCAATTCGGCTCCAGCCGCAAATACTGAGTTTTTGTCAGACTCCTCGAGGTCGTAATCGGTAAGGTCAAGAAACGGTTTGCGGTCCCTACGTGGCTTTATAGGATTGGTGGTAGAAAGGAGGTGACCCCTGTTGCGGTAGCCGTAGATCAGCGACATGACGCCAAAATCCTTATGCGTCAGTCCGGATGCTAACTCATGCCCTGACATATCGCTGACACCATGGCCATTGCTGCTGAATTCAAAGCCTTCGAAAAATACCCGCCAGCCTTCGTCGACAGAAGCAGGGTTTTGCCTGTAACTCTGATAGAGTGACTCTATGTAAGAGGGGTGTGCATTAAATATATAACTATAATCCTTCATCACTTAATTTGATATATCGACTTTTAAAGTAAAAATTTCATGCCAAAAGTATGGATTTGTGCTTCTCCAACGCAAAATGAACCGATACATTAACTTTCGTTAAACAAATTTTGCGGTTAAATGGCCGTATGAAGAAATAATATGAAGGAATTTTTGTTTAAAATTTTTTGCTTAAATGAAAAAAATATAATTTTGCACTCCGTTTTTAAATGACCATATAAAAATCGACATACATGGCACAACACGCATCGTCCAAAAAGAGAATCAGGCAGGACATCGTCATCAGGCTTCGCAACAGATACTACAAGAAATCTGCAAGGACTTCTATTTCCAAACTGAGAAGCATCACCGACAAAAAAGAAGCTGAGTCTTTCCTTCCTAAAGTAATTAGTATGGTGGACAGGCTAGCCAAGAAGAACACATGGCACAAGAACAAAGCCTCAAACCTCAAGTCTAAGCTGACGAAGTATGTAAACAGCCTGGGATAAACCGGGTTTGTGGTTATAAAATTTAAGGTAGGTACAGTCATGTGCCTGCCTTTTTTTTTGGCTTACGCCCAATGGGATCCTGTACCATTGAGATTGGCTGTCACACAAAAGTGGAAGAAATAAAAATAATAGCTAACTTTACGGAAATAACCTCCGCATGGCAAGTTTCAGGATCAGGCCCAGGTTTGAAACAACCACGACCAAGACAATCGAGGAAATCATAGATATCGTAAAATCTAAGCTCCGCCATAATACCAAACACCTTCACGGCGAGGCTTTTCAGGACCACATCACCATCAAAGTCAACAAAGACCACCGACACTACTGGTCACCTCAGCTGGCTATACTTCTGTACAGAGAGCCTGAAGACAAAGTAACGACCATCAAAGGCATCTACGGGCCCATGCCCAATGTGTGGACACTTTTTGCCCTTTCGTACCTTGCTATAGGCGTCCTCACCATATTTATAAGCATCATCGGCCTCTCGAGGATGGCTCTCGGCCATACCTGTTCTATACTTTGGGTCGTGCCGGTGCTTTTGTCAGTGGCTGCGGCCCTGTATATCATCAGTCAAATGGGCCAGAAACTGGGTGCTTCTCAGACATATGCCATCCACTACTTTTTTCAGGATGCCCTGGGCGAGGAATTGCCTGATATTTGAGGACACAAATCAAACGATTCCTACCTTCTCTTTCGGGTCGTTCTATTTTCCTGTTGGTATAGCGGCCAATAATTCCTAATTTTGGGCCTCTAAAATCCGCCATTTGAATCAGGAAACCCTCAGGAAGGCCTTTGCCCTGCTTTGTACAGCTAAATCCATCACAGAGACCTTTGACGAAAATTTCAGGCAGGTAGCCAAGTACGTGCACGCTACGTCGCGAGGCCATGAAGCGGTGCAAATCGCTCTGGGGATGCAGCTCCGCCCCATTGATTTTGTGTCTCCGTACTACAGGGATGACGCCATGTTGCTTTCCATAGGATTGCAACCTTATGAAGTCATGCTGCAGGTACTCGCCAAAAGAGACGATCCTTTTTCCGGTGGCCGGGCCTACTATTGTCACCCCAGTCTGAGGGACGATGACAAACCTAAAATTCCACACCAGTCATCCGCCACAGGGATGCAGGCCATACCGGCAACAGGCGTCGCCATGGGATTGCGTTACCGCGAACTTACAGGTATGCCCCATGCCAATGGTGCTCTGGCTGTGTGTTCGCTGGGAGATGCTTCCGTTACAGAAGGAGAAGTAGCCGAAGCCATGCAGATGGCGGCCCTTAAGCAACTCCCGATACTGTACCTGGTGCAGGACAACGGGTGGGACATTTCGGCTACAGCCGAAGAAACACGTGCCATGAATGCCTTTGAATATGCCAGGGGATTTCCGGGTATTGAAGCCTTAAGCATCGACGGTTCCGACTTTGAGGAATGTTATACCACAATAAATTACATTTTTGGTGAAATCAGAAAAGCAGGAAGGCCTTTCCTATTGCACGCCAGGGTGCCCTTGTTAAATCACCATACATCAGGTGTCAGGAAAGAGTGGTACAGACATGATCTGGAAGAGCATATGACAAGGGACCCTTACACTAAGCTCAAAAACCTGCTTGTCAGTAATGGGATCACAGAAGAGGAAGTCAAAGTCCTGGAAGCGGGTGCCAAAGAAAAGGTAAATGCAGATTTTCAAAAGGCCCTTAAGGCGGCCGAACCTCTGCCATCAGACTTGTTTACACATGACTTTGCACCTACGCCGGTCGTAGCCGAAAAGGGCTTAAGATCACCCGAAGGTGCCGAGGAAAAAGTTATGGTAGACTGTGCCCTCATAGCCATACAGGAGCTTATGGAGGACCATCCTGAATGCCTGCTCTATGGTCAGGATGTAGGCCGGCGGCTGGGAGGTGTATTCAGGGAGGCGGCGACACTGGCAGAAAAGTTTGGCGATGAGCGGGTCTTCAATACTGCCATACAGGAAGCATTTATCGTAGGCAGCACGGTGGGCATGTCGGCTGTGGGACTAAAACCGATCGTGGAGGTGCAGTTTGCAGATTATATATGGCCGGGGCTCAACCAGCTTTTTACTGAGGTGAGCAGGAGCTGTTACCTGTCCAACGGCAAGTGGCCTGTAAGCATGATACTCAGGGTGCCTATAGGGGCCTACGGAAAAGGAGGGCCATACCACAGCTCCAGTGTGGAATCAGTCCTTGCCAATATCAAAGGCATCAAAATCGTATATCCCAGCAACGGTGCGGACATGAAAGGGCTGATAAAAGCCGCCTATTATGACCCCAACCCCGTGGTCATCCTCGAGCATAAAGGCCTGTACTGGAGCAAGGTGCCGGGAACCGATACAGCCAGAAGACCATTGCCTGACAAGGACTACTTACTCCCGCTGGGCAAAGCCTGTATGGTGCAGGAATCCGCAGGCGACCCTAAAAAAAACAATAATGTACTCATCGTCACCTATGGCATGGGGGTACACTGGGCCCTCAATACAGACGAGGATTTAAGAGGCGACACAGGGATTCTGGACCTGAGGACGATCTATCCACTGGATGAAGATATAATATACACCAAATCACGTGAGTACAGTAAGGTTATGGTTGTCACCGAAGAGCCGGTCAACTGTTCCTTTGCCCAAAGTCTGGCCGCCCGTATCCAGGAAAATTGCTGGGAACACCTCGACGCACCGGTGATGACCCTGGGTGCTGAAAATATGCCCGCCATCCCCCTCAATGAAGTGCTCGAGCATACCATGCTGCCCAATGCTGAAAAATTAAGTGCCGCCCTGCGAAAACTTCTTGCCTATTGATGCAACCTGATGTGGTTTTGTATCGTCTTTGAAGGTGAATCAAATTCACACGAACCATGTATAAGTCGATTATCATTGTTATGACTCTTTTGGTGTCAGTACCAGCAGTTAAGGCACAGAGTAAAAACCTGTCTGATTTTTCCAGACTTTCTTCCAGCGGCAACGTCAGTGTCACTCTAAAAAAGGGTACGCCGAAGGCCGAATACCGCATTATAAAAGGAGATGAGGATGGCCTCACCATAGAGGTAAGGGGCAGTGAACTGGTAGTAAAAACCGATTCAGGGTATAAATTCTGGAAAAACAACCAAACAAAGGCTGAGGTAACCGTATACTACAACCGACTGGAAGGTGTAGATTGCTCTGCCGGCTCAAGGGTGGAGGGCGAAGAGGTAATTGCATCAGCCAGATTTGAAGTGGAAGCTTCAAGCGGGGCGGCATGCTCATTAAAAATAGAAACGGAAGACCTCACAGCCGACGTATCGTCAGGTGCCGATCTCACCCTTGCGGGCAAATGTGACTCAGGTGTCTTTGACGCTTCATCAGGGGGCTCGATAGAAGCTTACGGTCTGGCCACCAGGATTTCCAATGCCGATGTATCGTCAGGTGCCAGAATCACCATCAACGTATCCAAGGAACTTAAAGCCGACGCCAGTTCCGGCGGGAGCATCAGATATAAGGGCAATCCCGAACGTACCGACCTTCACTCTTCGGTGGCGGGAAGCATCAAATCGTACTGAGTTTCCCTGTTATTTTTTAAGCTTGGAGTAGGGAAGTTTTTTACTGGCTATCCTCATCACTTCATTAACAAGCTGATCAGATGAACTAAAAAGTCCGCCGGAAATATTGTGGCTGAAATTCCATATCATTTTATCAGTGGAACGGTCATACAGTTCCATGGACACGACCACTTCGTTGGTACTGCCAAACCCAAAAAGCACATTTGTAACTATGGCTGCCCCCGTAGACATAGGTTTTGTTAGTTTATAATTTGAAACAAGGAGGGCATCAACGTCTAGGATTTCTGCTATCTCTTTGGGAGTCAGTCTTTTTCCTTCCACGGTCGAATTGTGAATTTTAGCCAATGATGTACTCGCATCGAGGACATTTACAGTTATTTTTCCTTCATTTTTTCGTTTTAGAAGCCAGGATACCATTTCATAATGGAAGGTTTCGGATTCCTTGACAGCAAGATCAGCCAGTTCTTGTGCTGTCATCTTTTTTTGTGGAGGTATAGACACAGTTGGAATCGATACTCCCATAATTCTGTGTTTTCTTGCCAGGTTCAAAGCATCAGGGCTTTGATACACCTTGGCACAAGATGACATAAGCAAAACGAACAGAGTGCCAGTCAGAAGAAGAATTGAATTGAAATTTTTCATATAAACAGTTTAAGAAATTGATAAATGTGATTCATCTTAATTTTTCCACCAGATCTTTTCGATATTTTCGGAGAGACAATCGGTTTTTGACCCTGAAGTAAGCCATGCCAACTGTCGCGGCGAAAGAAACTCTCCGGGATTTGTACCGGTGCCGAGGGCTCTGTTGACCCTAGTTTTTTGCAGCTCTGTCATGGGCACATACCTGTAAGGAGAGCCGTGGACATAATACTTGTCCTGTTCGTCTTTGCGGTAATGTCCTGAGGGCTTTACGGCTATCTTGTTGTCTTTGTTTATGGGTCCGTACACATCATCGGCACACCCACGGCTTTTGGCCCTGGTGTACAGGTCAGCCAGTTTTACTTTGTCATCCCTATAGGTGACCCTAACCACTTCTTTGCCATGCATAAATCCTGCTTCCGTAGCAAGTACTCCGTCTATGCCTCCGATTTCTTTTTCGCCAGACCAGAAACAGTACATGCTAAAGTAAGCCTCGGATACATGGCCTGATCTGCCGACTCGGTCTCTGTCTGCAATAGTGCCATGTAACCCGGCACCTCCCTGCCGGCTTTGAGGATGCCCTGATTAATGGTAGTTACAGTAGCGGCCATAGAAGCGAAGTTGGGTTGTCTGGGGACAAGCTCAGCCCCTTTATTGTCTACGATGCGGACCACAGGATTGTTCCATGCTGGCTCATGGTATTTTTTCAGTACATCTGCGTCATGACCCGTCTTGTTGTTGTAAATACAAAGGGGCACAAAACATGTTTCTATGGCCTCGACAATAAGCGGATGAGAGAGTACCTGATGGCCAAACCGTGTGCAGTTGGAGCATCCGGGCACTTCCTGGAAAAGGATAAGTACCGGAAGATTCTTTTGGACTGCCACGGCAAGGGCCTCGTCATAGTTTCTGAGCCAGGAAACTTTGCCCAGTTCGGCAGGATTGTTTTTTGGAAAAGCCGCCTTTTGGCCAATGGCCTGAGTAAATGTCAAAGCAGAAAGACATAAATAAAGGCAGATACGGCTATTCATAAAAAAAGATAAATCCGGATTCAAATATAATTACTGAATGCTTATCCACATACAGATGCCGAAATATTTAACTTTTGTTTATAAGCGTATCATAAAAAAAAGATATGTGTACTGCCTCAAGTCATCTTCTTAAAATACATTGGCCTAATGATTACATTTGTATCTTAAAGGATTAAAAAATCAGATGGCAAGCCAGCAGACGCAGCGGTTGGTACAACTTATAAGGTCTATGACGAGGGCCGAAAAAAGGGTGTTTCGCCTTATGGCTTCCAGACCAGGAGACGGTGAAGATAAGCTGTATGTTATGCTATTTGATTATATCGAATCTGCGTCTGAATATGACGAAAAACTCCTTTTGCGTAAAAATACACGGATTAAAAAAGAGCAGCTGTCCAATATAAAAGCAAATCTGCTTCGCCACATCCTCGAAGCCCTGCGGCAGTTTTACAGCAATACTCAAGCAGACATGGAGATCAGACAACTGCTGGATCATGCCAGAATATACCAGCTCAAGGGTATGACTGCCCCGGTGCTGGAAACGCTGGCCAGGGCACGCAGGCTCGCCTATGCTTCCCATCAGACGGTATTGCTTTATCATGTCATGGATGAGGAGCGGATTATGGAGACACAATACATTACAGGTAGTTCGTCGCAAAAAGCACTGAAAATAAACGAAGAGACCACAGCAGCTGTAAGCGACCTGGCTCTCAGAGACCGACTGTCAAATCTATCCATCATGCTGTACGGTATGTATCTCAAAAACGGATATGTCAGGACTGATATGGAGTTTGGCGTTGTCAGAGATTTTTTTCGGGCAAACCTGCCTGCCGCAGATCCCCGCAACCTGGGTTTTTACGAAAAGGTCTACTACTACCAGTCGCTCGTGTGGTTTCATCACATGACTCAAAATTTTGCCGGGTATTACAAATATTCACAGAAATGGGTCGATAGTTTTCATGACGAAAGTCAGATGATTCACCATGACCCACTGCTCTACCTGAAGGGTCTCCACAATACTCTGAATGCTCTGTATATGGCCAACAGGCCTGACAAATTTTTAACCAGATATGGGGACTACGTTCGTTTTGGCGAAAGCCTGAACAATACATTTCCGGAAAGCTACCGTGAACAATATACCCTTTTTTCGTACGTACACAGGCTCAATGTCATATTTCTGACGGGCGACTATAAGGCAGGCGTCAGAGATATCAGCGATATAGCGGGGAAGGTGTGGGCCGCAAACCATTCATGGGACCAAAACAGGGAGGTGGTGTTTTGTTATAAGGTAGCCTGTGTTTATTTTGGGGCAGATGACTACAGCCGCAGCCTCGATTATCTCAATATGATTATCAGCAAGCCTGTACCCGGACTGAGAAACGATATTCACTGTTTTGCGAGGATACTCTCACTTATCAGCCATTATGAGCTCAGAAACGACCTTTACGTGAGTTATATGATCAAATCAGTATTTAGATTTCTCCGTAAAATGGAAAACCTCCAGGCAGTACTGAGTGAGGTCCTCGATTTTCTAAAGCGGTCTCCGGGGATGGATCGCAAAAACCTCACTCAGGAATTTATGCATCTACGCAGTAAACTGCAACCCTATCAGAACGATCCATATGAACGAAGGCCTTTTCTGTATCTCGACATCATCGCTTGGCTGGATTCTAAGATAACGGGCGTCAGCATCAGCGAAATAATACGCAACAGAATCGCAGCTACAAAAAAATCAGATGACGAAGATTGAGATATTATTCAAAACCAAATTCTGTTTTTAGCTTGGAGACTGCAGCAGTGGTGACCGATTTTATCTGCCCGAGCAATGCTGGCAGTGAAGGGTCATTGACATTTTCCTTTCCAAATTTCTCTACTGACCTGACAGTTTGCCCTAGCTGTTCGATTCCGAGATTGTCTATACTGGGCTTTATTTTGTGAGCTATGGAACCCATGAGGCTGAGATTTGTCGATTCATATGCCTGAATCATACCTTCCACTTCCTGCGGCGTCTGCTCACAAAACAGATTTATCATGGACCTGACAAAATTTTCGTCGCCACGGCTTATTTCCCTTAAACTTGAAAGATTATACAACTCTGTCTGAATGTGGGAAGTCGTATTATCCAGACCCTTTTGGTTAGGAGTCGGGGTTATGCGGGCCTCTACCCATTTAATCAGCAGAGCAATCAGGTCTTCTTCCTTGTATGGTTTGGCCAGGTAGTCGTTCATACCTGCCTTTATACACTTTTCGTATTCTCCTTTTATGGCGTTGGCGGTGACAGCAATGATGGGTGTGTTTATACCATTTTTCCTTACGAGAGCTGTGGAATCAAAACCATCCAATATAGGCATCTGTATGTCCATGAGGACAATATCAGGATTCTGGGTTTTAATCTTTTCGAAGGCGTCCTGTCCATTAATTGCTTCTGATACTTTGATATTATAATTTTTCAATACGGTAGATGCCACCAGGCGGTTCATCTCGTTGTCGTCTACAATTAGTACGGATTTACCACTGAGTATGGCCGAATTTCTAACAACAGTAATGTCGGTAGCCAACATTTCTTCGGTTCCCTTCTTAAAATTGCAGGTGACGATAACAGTAGTCCCTTTGCCCTTGGTGCTTTTAACTTCAATCTCACCACCCATCAGTGCCAGCAGTTCGCGGGTGATGGACATCCCCAACCCTGTACCTCCAAAAATGCGGGCGGCACTGCGATACTCCTGACTGAATTTGCTGAAAAGTTTGCGGACGAACTCTTCATCCATACCTATTCCGGTATCGGTGATACTAATCTCGAGTTTCTGGCTATCTGGCAGGTTTTTAATCACCAATGCCTCAAGTATAATAGAACCCCTCTCGGTAAATTTGACGGCATTAGAAAGCACATTTAGTAAAATCTGGCTGATTCTCACAGGGTCTCCTATCAGAACGGGATTAATATCCGGATCAAATCTGGATACGAACAAAAGGCCCTTTTCTTCGATTTTGTGTTTGAGAAGTTTTGCCACTCCTGTAAAGACCCTGGTCGGTTCAAAGCCTATCTGCTCAATTGTCATTTTTCCGGCCTCAAGCTTTGACAAATCGAGGATATCATTGACTATTACAAGAAGATTTTCTGTAGCATTATTTATGGTACTTACGTAGAACTGCTGGTCCTCGTTGAGTGTGGTTTTCAGGAGCTGTCCGGTCATGCCTACTATGGCATTCATGGGTGTCCTGATTTCGTGGCTCATGTTAGCGAGGAAGTTTTGTTTGATTTTGGCCAGTTCCTCGGATTCCTTTTTAGCAATTTTGAGCTGTTTTTCAGCAATTATCCGGTCAGTAATATCTACCCCAAAACTAATAATGTACGGTTCCTTGCCCGGTTCTTCCTGCAGGAAATTATTATAAAGGGTGTAAACTTTCCGGCCGTCTTTATGTATAATGGTATTTATACCTGTAGCTTTTTTTTGCGTGATGACTCTAGTAAGATAATCGGAATAAAATTCTTCCTGATCTTTTTTGGGCATAAAAGAGGCTATATCCTTTCCTACCAGTTCTTTTTCGGTGTATCCAAAAACCTGGCTTACGATGGGATTGATAGTCAGAAACCGGCCCTTAAGATCGTGGGTGGAAATAATGGCAAGGCTGTTTTCGTAAATGTCGCGGTATTTCTTTTCGCTTTCTTCCGCCTTTTTAAGTGCGTTTTTTACTGAGGTTATGTCCACCCCATAACACACAACCATGCTTTTTGAAGATTTTTCGCCGGATATGGGAAAATAGTTATACAACATATGCTTTTCCTTTCCGCCTTTATCCTTGATTGCTTCTTCCCGTGACTGGAGGTGTCCTGAGGTTCTTGCTTTTTGGATTATTTGTTTCCATGCGGCTTTGTGATGTGAGTCATGGAATACTTCTTCCAGTGACTTTCCCTGCATCCATTTGCGGACCACAACATCCTGATGGGCTACGGGATTAACATACAGAAATTGGTCTGAGCTGTCGATAACTGACACTTCGACCGGCGAATTGGTCAATATCTGTTCATAAAAATACTTCTGTCTTTCTATTTCTTTTTCGAGTTCTTTTTGCCGGGTAATATCAGTATGTGTACCGATAACCTGAAGGGGTTTACCATTTGAATCCTTTTCGATAACCACTCCTCTGTCCAGGACCCAGCGGACTTGGCCGTCCTTATCTTTCATGCGGTATTCCATCACGTGATGGTCTATCGCTCCTTTTTTATAATTTAGATCATTTTTTATCAGAAGCGGTTTATCCTCTTTATATACACTGTCCCACCAAAGTTTATCAATTTTTAGATTATTTGAAACGGATATGCCCAGAAACTTGTTAAATCCATTGGTAAACTTAGTTATACCTGTTTTAAAATTGTGTTCCCAAACATAATCTCCCAATCTGTCCAGCGTCAACCTCAGTTTGGTTTCAAGCTCACGGTATTTCTTTTCGCTTTCAATCCTTTGGGTGATATCTTCCTCAATAGCAAAGTATTTGGTAACGTTGCCATCAATGTCCTTAAGTGCCTGCCCCTGGATTCTTAACCAATAAGGAGTTTTGTCCTTCTTGTAATTAAGAATTTCTGTGGTAAACGGTTCGCCTGCCTTGATGCAGTCACTGAGATAAATGATGGCTTTGGGATCGGTTTGAGGACCCTGCAGGAAACTGCCGGGTTTTTTGCCTATTATCTCCTCGAGCCGGTATCCTGATATTTTTTCAAATGACTTATTGATCCACTCTACCTTGCCTTCGCTGTCTGCGATGACTACACCGTGGGTATTCTCGGCAGCAATGGACGAAAGGACACGCAGCAATTCCTCATTTTTCTTTTGTTCCGTAATTTTACGTCCGTAAATATTGTAATAACCCATTTCTTTAATGGGCCTGACTACAAAACTGTAATAATCATCACCGATTGAGCTTTCGACCATGATCCTGTCAGTGTTGATATCAAAACCTTTAACCATTTCCATCCAATATGCCTCAGGGTCCATCGTTTTTCCGTCTAAATTAAACGAAGTCAGTTCTGCGGCCCTGGGATTTTGTGTGATTATATTTCCCTTGGCATTGATTCGAATCAGAGGGTCCGGATTTTGCTGAGGGAAGAGGGCAATATCCCGGACCTCATCTGCTGCTTTTTTAAGTTGGTTTTTCTGTAATTTGACTGTCTGAAGCAGGTCTTTCAAATCAGAATTTATAATTTCCTGAGCCTTAAGCACATGGAGCATATCAAACATAGGGTCATGATGTGCAAAATCTGACATGACAAGTTTATATTCGAGCAGCTGGTCTACGCTATCAAACCAGGGTGAGCCTACAAATATAAAGCGGGTATCGTTTTCAATCAGTTCAAACTGCCCTCTCAGCCTTAGTTTTTGGTCATGTACCGATTCCAGAATGACAAGTTGTTCACATATAGCCTTTACGGATTCAAAATCAACATTTAATGTTGCAGGACGCAGGATTTTGAAGTTCTGTGTAAGATGTGAATTGTTTAGTTCCGGCATCAACGTTTGAAGAGACTTTCCGCAGGCCTCAACAATAAGGTTTTTGTCCGTAAGAATAAAAAACGGAAAGAGTTTATTAAACTGAGATTTCTTTATTGAAATCATGGCGGGCTAATTTTCTATGCACTATAATTGAGACCTATCTATCACAGTTTGTAACCAACTATACCCAGGTTACTTTATAAATTTCATGGGTATCACCCTCATCTCTGCATTTTAACAACTCTACCGTGATATCGGTTTGATACATTTTAGCAAGGCCGGTCAGCAGTCCTCTTACAAACTCCTTAAGTCCTTCTCTTTTGGAATGGTAATGAACATTTATAGAGTTGTCTGTCATGTCTGAAACCTTAAATTCCGGTGGAGTAAGGCCCGGATATATCATCATCACTCTGCTGTGAAAGGCCGGAAGATTGATCAAGAAATCACGCAGGTTGTTGCCTCCGGCAGCCATCATTCCGCCATATTTTTCCTTTCCTGTTTTTAATATCCACCACTCACCAAAAGCCTGCATTACCTGGTCGATATGCATATTCATTTCTTCAGAAACTGCACCCGCAAGTTTGTAAGTGACATCATCATCGTAGGGTTCGTGGCTGATGAAATAATCAACATCAACTCCACTTCTTTTTTTAATCCTGGACCATGCTTTTTTTCCAAAATTAGCTACAACGAGCTCTTCAATTGCCTTATTTACTATTCCGTACATAAATATTTGGGTTTTTTGAACAATAATGTACTCCCATAATAATACCAAATTTTTATTGGCGATAAAACACAGACAACCAACTATTTATAAAACGACCCAAAAACACAAATTCCAAGAAATGGAAAAAATTCCAAATTTCGGAAACGCGTTTTTATAATTTTGCGGTAAAAATAAAAAAGCCTCCCTTTTTTGGGAGGCTTTCAGTACTCAGTGTTGACCCATTAGGACTCGAACCTAAAATAACAGAACCAAAATCTGCTGTGTTGCCAATTACACCATGGGTCAGTGCTAATTTGCGGCCGCAAAGATAAAAAGAAAAATTATTAATTCTAAAACGATGCCGTTAAAAATTTTCAATTTTGTATCTTTGCCCAATATACAACCATGGACTCCTGGTCATCGCTATTTAAGTTACGGAAAAAGACCCTGTTGGTTGGTTTACTTTTTGTTTTGTGTCTGATCGCCCTTAGATTGTTTTCTGTCTTCCTCATATGGAATGAAACCAGGTCAGGTTATCCTTACACCGATTCTATCCTGGACAGTTTTACACCCATCGACCTCAGTGTGCCCATAGCTATTATGACCAATGTTCCCATTTTTGGGGCACTGGCTCTGCTTTTGAGGCGGCCATCTACGGCAGTTTTGGTCTTCTGGACGGTCATCATCATGTGTATTGTAAGGTCTGCTACTCTTTACTTTGTGGTACTCGAGCCGCCTCAAAGACTGATACCGCTGGATGATTCTTTTCTCATAAATGTATTTTACGGAGGAACTTCTCTCAGGAGAGATCTGTTTTTTTCAGGCCACACGGCCAATGTCATGATGGTCAGCCTTTTACAGACCAATAAAACAGCACGCTATTTACTCCTGGCATGTGCCGCCGCTGTGGGCGTTATGGTTATATTACAACATGTACACTATGTAATAGATGTGATAGCAGCACCATTTTTTGCTTTGCTGGTTTTTAAAATGAGCCAACGGGCAGCACAATTTTTTCCAGCACTGGAGCACATATCGGCTTAAAATCTATTCGGCCCAGACTTTGCAGCCTTCAGTACAGTTGGTGCAAATATCTATTTTGTCACGCCCCTGTAACAGTCGGTGTCGAAATGTCTGATAGGCTGTACCTTTCCAGACTTCTCTGAATTTTGCAGTTTTGAGGTCGCCGAGCCGGTGTACCGCATCCTTGTCAAAGCAGCAAGGCACCACCAGGCCGTCCCAGGTTATAACACAGGCATGCCACAGTTTCCAGCAGTGGTTTAACAATTGATTTTTAATGGTGTAAGTGCCGTCGGCGTTTTTTCTGTATCTGGAGTATTTGTCTATGTCGGGGATGAGTTCATTGCCATGTTTGAAATCATAGACCTGTGCCGTTTTAAGTTTTACCTCGTCGATCCCTATTTCGCTTGCCAACTTGTAGATATCAGGTATCTGATGTTCGTTGGGTTTGACTACCAAAAACTGAAAGATGGTATGCGGAGTGGATGAGTTGAGGGCTTTTTTCCATTTGACGATGTTGCGTGCCCCCTGCAGGACAGATTCCAGCTTTCCTTCCTTCCGATAGCTTTCGTAGGTTTCCTGTGTGGTTCCGTCGACCGATATAATCAGCCTGTCCAGTCCCGATTCTACTGTTTTTCTGGCGTTTTCATCATTGAGGAAGTGGGCATTGGTGGAGGTAATCGTATATATGCCTTTGTCTGAAGTATACTTTACCATATCCAGAAATTTGGGGTTTATGTACGGTTCGCCCTGAAAATAAAATATAAGGTAGAGAAGGTCAGCGGCTAAATCGTC
>JAKQGD010000196.1 GCA_029573365.1 Bacteroidota bacterium
GTACAGGACTTGCGGGTCTTTTATTTTTAAAAAGGTTTCAAGGTTTTTCCATGCAGTCTGTACATGTTCATTGATCAGGCAGACAACAAAAACTGAGTACCGTTTGTTAGATGCATCAATTTTACACACAAATTATGAGGGTATCCGTATTCAGAAGGGGACACTTCAATGCAGCTCACAGGCTGCATAATCCTGCCTGGTCAGACGAACGCAACAGGGAGGTTTTCGGACTGTGCAACAACCCCAATTACCATGGGCACAACTATGAGATTGAAGTAAAACTTACGGGTGATATTGACCCCGAAACAGGATATGTTTACGACATGAAAAGCCTTGCAGACCTGATAAAAAGTGAAGTGGAAGATCGTTTCGACCATAAAAATCTGAATCTCGACACTTCTGAATTTGCTGACCTGATACCCAGCACAGAAAACCTTGTCATCGTTATTTACAATATTCTGCGTTCTAAAATAGAACCGCAATACGACATGGTCGTAAGGTTGTGGGAGACACCACGCAATTTTGTTGAATATCCGGCATGATCAATTAACTGCTTATTTAATTCTATAATGGTTCGTAATGCTGAGAACAAATCTCGTACAGCCATTGTCACTTTAGTGATAACCATTATAAACAACCAGTAAAATGCCGATGTCCGCGGCATTATCGATTCGTAGAAAAAGGATTCAGAATAATCATGTTTTCTCCAATATAGGTGCATTAAACTGGATATAAAAAAGGCTTTGCCGGTATCGACAAAGCCTTTTTTATATGAGGGCAGCACAAGTATTAAGCTCCGCCTGCTACCTTATTTAACTTAAGTGACTTGATCACCTTATTTTTTTCGTCGATCAATTTAACCACGTACATGCCGGGTCTGAGATCAGAAACTTCATGCTGGGCATTGTTGTAGTGGAACAGCGTTTTCACTTCCTTGCCAAAGATGTTGTAAATCATCACTTTCTTTACGCTATACCCATTGGTTACCTGGAAATAATCCAGTACCGGGTTAGGGAAGATTTTGATATTTGCAAGGTTTTGATCTTTGGTTGACGTAACAGAACTGCTGATGTTGATGTTTGTGCTGTAAACTTCCTGAGTGAAATTTTTATCGGCGAAGAACTTGAATCCCACTACAGAACTTCCAGCTGCCCCATTGGGTGTAAAATGCAGTTGAAACATGAAATTATTCATGCTTACCATATTCGGTTTGTTAGGTGGGCAACTGTTTACAAATGGAAGGTAACACTGATTGAGGTCACATACTAATAGCTCCCATGCAGGGTCGAAGGTGGCGGCGTTCTTCTCCAGTTTCCAGAAAATGGTATATGTGGAATCACCGGATTTAGAAAAAGCTACATCTGTAATACTCTCACCTGCTGAGGGTTGTGTGGAAATATTCACAGGAGCAGGGCTGCTCGTAAACTGAGCGGAGGCAACTGTTACAAACATCACTAATATCGAAAAAAGTAAACTTCTAACCATAAGGAAAGTTTTATACTCGCAAAAATAAACAAAAAATTGTATCCGCACAACTAAAATTATGTTAAAATTCATACAATTTTATATTTTTGTCAACAAGCCGGCTCATCCGACCTGCTTATGTACAATTTTTTATATATGTTGTTTTATTATAATATACAGTTTGGTCAATGCATCTTTCTTTTTCTGATTTTGGTATCCTAGGTGACGAGACGGTTGTTTTGGCTGTGATGAAGTCGGCCTCCGGTCAGGAACTGAGCATCACAAATTATGGTGGCATCATACATTCGTGGCTGGTTCCTGACAAAAACGGAGTCCCTGGAGATGTATTGCTGGGCTGTCGTGATCTTGATAGTTACCGGAAAAGGCACCCATATTTTGGGGCTATTGTAGGACGTTATGCCAACAGGATTGCCTACGGCAGGTTTTCTATAGATGGTACAGAATACAGGCTCAACACAAATCTGCCTCCTCACCACCTGCATGGAGGCATCAAGGGTTTCGACAGCAAAATATGGAAATTTGATACCCTTACATCACATGACAAGTCTTCCTTGGTCCTGACCTGTCTGAGCCCGGACATGGAGGAAGGATATCCGGGAAATCTCAATGTCAAAGTCACTTACACCTTTGACGACGACGCTCTTTTAACCATAGATTATGAAGCGGAAACAGACAAGCCTACACACCTCAATCTCACAAACCACTGTTATTTTAACCTGTCGGCAAAAGGCGACACAGACATCAGGGATCACCAGGTGCTGATTCAGGCTGAAATGATTACAGAGACGGATGATAACCTGATACCTACAGGAAAACTTATTTCTGTATCCGGTACAGCCCTAGACCTCCGTAAGCCGGGTGTCATAGGGGATAGGCTCAAGTCTGGGGATATTTTAATGGCTGCAGCCAAGGGTTTTGACCACAACTACGTCATCAGCGGCGACGGTTTTTCAGAACCCATAGCATCAGCCTTCCATCCTGCTTCGGGTCGTCGGCTCACTGTGTTTACAGACCAGCCCGGCATACAGTTTTATACAGGAAACTGGCTCGGTGGTACAGAAGGAAAACACGGAATATACGCCGATTACGCCGGATTATGCCTGGAAACCCAGCACTTTCCCGACAGTCCCAATCACCCGGAATTTAAGTCAACGCTTCTCCTTCCCGGCCAAAAATTTGTGAGCAGGACGATGTACCGAATGGAGGTGGCTGAGGCAATCGAACAGGCTCTGAATGCATGAAAGCTTTATCTGATCATGACGCCCGAAGCCATAAATTTAAGTTCGGTTTTAGGTTCGGTGATCTTCTCGATTTCTTCTTTAGAGAGCCCTTCATCTTCGGCAAAATGCCTGAGGTCTTCCACAGAGGTAACCTCCATGTATGCTTTGCCTTTCATTACTACCTCCTTACCTGCGAGGTCCTTGGGCATAAAGAAGCCATAGTCCTTAAACTGGACAAACATCTCGGTCTTACTTGTATCAGCATCAGAGACGATATTCATCCAGCATCCTTTTGCCTGACACACACCCGACACTTTTCCATACACTTTTGTCACTACTGAGTCGGCACCAGCCATCTGTGCAAGCAACTGGGTATATGGTATCATCCCTGTGGTATCGATTACTTCGCCAAAGTGGATTCCGTCATTTTTCGCATCGGCGGCATTATTTCCACTGTTTTTGCAAGACAACAATACAAGTGTAAAGAGAAGCAGGCTCAAAGTTAATTTGTTCATAAAAATAAATTTTCGTGAAATAAAAATGGGTTTTAAAAAGTTTATGCAAATGTAACCACCCACACTGTCTATTCATATACCTTTACCCTTAAATATTTACTTTTACTAATATACAAAACCATGATTTGGAAATCCTCTGCTGTAACCTTTGCGGTGATGATTCTATGGGCCACCACACTTAGTGCAGGCTGTATATCTGGCAATTGTTTTAATGGCAAGGGTACATTTGTCTACAATGACGGATCGAAATATACAGGAACGTTCAGCAAAGGAAAACCAAATGGCACCGGTACTTACCACCACAGAGACGGCAGTGTCTATGCAGGTGAGTTTTCGCATGGTGCAAAACACGGCCTAGGAAAAATCAGATTTCAAAGTGGTGACGAATACTCCGGCCATTTTGAGCAGGGTGTAATCTCAGGTTTTGGCATTATGGTCTACAGAAATGGCGACAGATACGAGGGCACATGGGTAAATGGTAAATCTGCAGGCACAGGGACCTATACTTTTGCAGACGGTGATGTATATACCGGTGGTTTTCTGGATGGCCAGTTCAATGGAAAGGGCAAGCTTGTCAGGGCAGACGGATCTTTTTATGATGGCCCTTGGATACGAAACAAAAAACATGGCAAAGGCATAGTAAGCCAGAATGGACGCAAGATGATGCACATTTATGACATGAACGTACTTACCGGTGAGCAGGAATTGGCCACAGAAATGCAGGAGCCACCAGCAGCGACTTCCGGGCAAATCACATCCTCCGGACCCAAAGACTGTACAGATACCTATTGCCATAATGAAACTGGAATATACAAGTATCTCGATGGATCCGTGTACACAGGATACTTTATAAATGGTGAGGGAGACGGCCAGGGCAGGTGTACCTATGCTGACGGAGCATACTACGAAGGAGGCTGGAAAAATCATTCGCCGCAAGGCAGGGGTACCATGCATTTTGCTTCGGGAAGGGTCTATGCTGCTTACTGGGAAAACGGTGTGCCCGTACGAAAGATATCTTCAGGCTATCCGCCAAAACAGGGAGCAGGAACACCGGTGGTTTCCACAGGACAGCAGCCCACAGGTAAGGAAAACGGTAACAAGCCGGCTATAGCCAATGGAGCTGACGGCAAAATACAGATTTACGCCCTTATTGTTGGCGTTGCGACATACAATCACATGCCTTCGCTAAAGTATACCGACGATGATGCTTACCAGCTGTATGCTTTTTTTAAGAGCCCTGAAGGGGGTGCACTCAAAGACGACAACATCAAGATACTCATAGACGATGCAGCCACGCATGCCACCATACTTGGTGAGTTGAAAAGTCTGTCAGCACGTGCAGACGCAGACGATGTGGTCATACTTTACCTTTCGGGACATGGGCTTGACGGAGCTTATGTGCCCAGTGACTTTGACGGCAGTCACAACCAGCTGCCCTACAGCAACATACTCGAAGAACTCGACAAATCCAGTGCCAGGCACAAACTGTTTGTTACCGATGCCTGCCATTCAGGGTCGATGATAGCTGCTGCCAGGACACCCCTCACTGTGGCTATTCAGAATTTTTATAATGCCTTTAATACAGCCAATGGCGGCACTGCTATCATGACATCATCAAAACAGGAAGAAGTTTCTCTGGAATACGGCGGCCTCAGGCAGGGTGTTTTTTCTCACTTTCTCATCAAAGGCCTTAAGGGTTATGCCGATGCCAACAGTGACAAACTTGTCACCATAGACGAGCTGTATTCCTATATATACAACCAGGTCAGGCAATATACAGCCAATAAACAAACGCCGTCAATCACAGGTGATTTTGATAAAAACATGCCGGTGGGGTGGGTAAGGCAGTAACCTGCAGTCATCCAAACCATACAGCATACCTCTGACGCCTCAGCTGAGTCGCCAGGTCTTTTTCTGCCTTCAGGGCTTCTTCTCTAGTACGGAGAGGGCTGATGTGACTATACAGGCTTGGCCGCAAAAATGTACCATACTTTTTTACAATGGCTGACGACAAGTCCTGACCTTTTTTACTCCGTGCACCGGTGAGGTGTTGTTCCATTCTTTCACGTGGCGTCCTGCTGGTCATACCTACATACAGACATTCCAGCATACCGTTAAACTGCGGATTTGCCTCACGGAACTTCCTGTTTTCATTAAACACCTTGCGGTGAAGCTCTATGACATATACGTGATATCCTGACATATTATCGCCTGTTGGCCAATAGGATGTATATCAAAAACCAGACCACTGATGACTGTTGCCCAATGTAGGTGCTTTTTTTTCAGGGTCCGCGTTAAGATTCACCCTTTTCAGGATGGCAACGGACATACAGCAAGAATGCTGGATGAGAACCAGGCCGGCAGCCCCTGGGCTTCATACAGTCGATAATGTTCTCTTGTAAAATTCAATCTTGGTTTACAAACAGTTTTTTTATACATTTGTCACTTACAAACCTGTTTAGCCATGTCAAAAAGTCGTAGGGAATTTATCAGAACAGCCGCAATGGCTGCAGGTGCATTTTATATAGTGCCGAGACATGTGCTGGGCCGTGGTTTTATACCACCCAGCGACAAGCTGAATCTTGCTGCTATAGGTGGAGGAGGCAAGGGCCATTCGGATATCATCAATGCGTGGGACAATGGACACAACAACGTTGTGGCTCTCTGCGACATAGAGTGGAAAAAAATGGAACAAGTGATAGGTAAGTTTCCGGCTGCTGCCAAATATACTGATTTCAGGGAAATGCTCGACAAACACAAGGACATAGATGCCGTAACTATATCTACTCCTGACCATACACATGCTGTAGCGGCCATGGCAGCCATGCAGCTGGGCAAACATGTGTACGTGCAAAAGCCGTTAACCCATAACATCCATGAAGCCAGGATGCTGACACTTGCAGCCCGCAAGTATAAGGTAGTCACACAAATGGGAAATCAGGGTGCTTCAAACCCTGGAGTAAAAAAAATGGTTGAATGGTTTGACAGCGGTCTCATAGGCAAGGTAGACAGGGTGCATGTATGGACCAACCGACCCGTATGGCCGCAAGGCATACCGGTGCCTGGAGGAACACATACCAAGCCCGAAAGTGTAGACTGGGAGTCGTGGGTGGGGCCTGCAAAATGGGTTGACTATAACCCTGCTTATCACCCGTTTAAGTGGCGTGGCTGGTGGAATTTTGGAACAGGAGCCCTCGGAGATATGGGATGTCACCTCATAGACGCACCATACAGGGTGCTGGGCCTGGGATATCCCACTGAAGTGGAATGCAGTGTCGGGGCTGTGTATACCCGCGACTGGACGCCGGAATGGATTCCTGAAGGATGCCCGCCATCATCAGTTGTGCAGATTAAATTTGGCCCTACAGCCAAAAACCGTTCAAAGGTGATAATGACCTGGTCTGACGGCGGTATTCGTCCCTTCCACCCCGATCTTATGCCCACAGATGAACTCCCAGGTGACACAGACGGTTCCAATGGCGTAATCATCATCGGCACCAAAGGGGTAATGACTTGTGGTACTTATGGAGTCAATCCAAGAATTTATACTTCAAAAGGAGGAAAAATAGAATTTGTTCCGGAAAAATCACCATCTGATGCATTGCCTGAGTACGGCCATCACAGATCGTGGACAGAAGCCTGCAAGGCTGGTTTCGAAAGTGGTCCACACAAGGCCCTGACATCTTCTTTCGATTATTCGGGGCCTATGACAGAGACTGTACTTATGGGCAATCTCGCCATCAGAAGCTATAATCTGAGGGTCCAGAAGTCACAGGGAGGCTTTGAATATCCAGGCAGGAAACTTCTTACCTGGGACGGTGCCAAAATGAAAATCACCAATTTTGATGACGCCAACCAGTTTGTGACCCGCGAATACAGAAAAGGCTGGGAACTGCCCACACTGTAAAAAGGAAAAAAAGAACCGTACATTTTTGTTTTCCAAAGTATTATCTTACTTTTGCAGCCCGATTTTAAGAAATCGGAAATAATTTATTTTTTAATCCATCAAATTACTTCAAAATCTTTATGAATCATTATGAAGTTACTTTCATCATCGATCCCGTTCTGTCAGGTGATGAAATAAGAACGACAGCGAGCACTTACCAGTCCATGCTCAAGGATCAGGGCTGCGATATAGTGCACGTCAATGAGATGGGACTCAGGCAGCTTGCCTATCCTGTCAACCGCAAATCTTCCGGTGTGTATTATTGCATCGAATTTACCTCTCCTGTTGGTGCCGTCATCGGCAAGACTGAGCTTGCTCTTCGCAGGGACGAAAGAATCATGAGATTCCTCACCGTCAAACTCGACAAGTACGGAGTTAAGTACAATGAGGACAGGCGTTCGGGCAAAATCAGTGCCTACAAGAAAAAGGAGCCTAAAAAGAAACCGGGCGATATGCCTGCGGCAGCTCCTGAAGTTGCAGAACAGCCTGCTCCTGTTATAAAGCAGGAAGCTCCGGCACCACCTGTAGCAGTCATCAATGAGGAAGAATAAATTGCATAATACTTAAAATATCAGAAAATGGCATCAAGAGACGATATAAAATTCCTTAGCAACCCCACTCTCGGTCAGCAGAGGAAGAAATATTGCAGATTCAAAAAATACGGCATCAAGTACATCGATTACAAGGATAGCGAATTTTTACTTCAGTTTGTCAATGAGCAGGGAAAGCTTCTCCCAAGGAGGATCACAGGCAACTCTCTCAAGTACCAAAAACTGGTGGCCGTGGCCGTAAAAAGAGCCAGACACCTGGCTATCCTTCCGTATGTAACTGACCTATTGAAATAACCATTTAAAATCAAGGAGAAATGGAAGTAATTCTTTTAAAAGATATGGACAGGCTTGGTGACAAGCACGACATCGTAAAGGTGAAGCCCGGTTATGGCAGGAACTACCTGATACCTCAGGGACTGGCAGTAAATGCCAATGCCGTCAACAGGACTAAAAGAGACCAGATCATAGCCCAGGAAGAAGCCCGTGAAACAGCCAGACTTGATGATTACAAGGCTATGGCAGCCAAACTTGAGGGCCAGACCCTTAAAATCGGTGTCAAGGCGGGAACTACAGGCAAGATATTTGGTAGC
>JAKQGD010000208.1 GCA_029573365.1 Bacteroidota bacterium
AGGTGTTATCGACTATCTTAACGGTTGTATTATCCCTGTAACCTATATAATGACCGTCAGCTTTGGTGAAAAGCTTCAGCCAGCCTGTTGCAGCAGCGGGACCCTGAACAGATCCCCCGTTTGTAGGATAAAGCAGGCAGACAGGATCTGACCCGGGCGGATCCGATATACTTGCAAAATAATCACCGCATGGGCTGAAAAACCATTTTGCATCTCCCTGGTTGTCAGTACTGTGAACAACATACTCGTTTGCAGGCGATTTCAGGTTCTTTACAATTAGTGCATATCTGTCGGTTGCTGTGAGAAAAGCATACACAAAAGTGGCATCTTTGACATCGGGGCTGAAGCCCCAGCCTGCAATTCCCTTCCCTGATGAAGGAATTGCAACCATGGAGGTAGTTGATCCGTCAAAGACGAGGAGACCGTTTGTGGCATCAAAAACCTCAAGTAACAGATCGCGGTCTGATCCTTTTATTGCAGAATATACCAGATATTTACCTCTTGGGCTGAACATGATTTTTGATGATGAAACAATCGTAGGTGGTATTACTGTAAATGCCACTGCCTGCTCTCCCTCCACCGAAGGATCAGGATTAAGATTAACCAGCCTGCACCAGTGAAATCCTGAAGCGTCAAAACCATGCATCACAAATTTATCTGCATCGGGGCTGAAGCCCCAGCCTGTGGCCCGGTTTGATTCGTTAAAGATCACTCTGTTACGATAAATGACAGAGATATTTACCACGTTTGGCGGATTTGCACTCTCAACAAAAAGTGAATATTTATTATCCGGCGAATATCCTTCATTCAGGCTTGTGCCTTCAAAGGCGGTGATACTCTTTCCTGCCGGGGCTACATAGTTACCGTATTTTGTGCATCCGCATTCTATTCCGGGACGCTGACCCGAACCAGTGGTGAATATCACCAAAAGTGAAACTGTAAAACACAAATGTCTTAAAAACGATTTTGTTTCCATACAGGAAGAGATTAAAATACACTAAGTAGTTTCATGGATGATACCAGTATACCTTACTTTTTGTTATTGGTAAATATTCCGTTACCTCTTTCCGTCCTGCCTATCTGATCTGCCATATTTTCACACATTTGTTGTCACTGCGGCATTGCTGGTTCTCTCCGAGGCGGTTTTGAGGATCAAGCTCCACCTCAACCCTGTAGGCGCCATTTTTTA
>JAKQGD010000214.1 GCA_029573365.1 Bacteroidota bacterium
AAGGTCGGAGTGGTAGACCTGGTCATGTTCAGGCCATTCCCGGGAGACCAGCTTTCCAGGGTACTTAAAGGTAAAAAAGGAGTGGTTATACTCGAAAGACTGGACCAGCCTCTGGCGACTGACCTGCCCATAGCAAGAGAAGTCAGGGCCGTACTGTCCAAGTGTCTGGAAAATGGAAACTCTCCATTGTACATGCCGTATCCTGACCTCGAAATGTACAGACAGGGAGATGCTCCGGCCATTTATTCGGGATCATATGGTATGGGTAGCAGGGACCTGCAGCCTGAAGGCATCATAGGAGCCGTGGAAAATATGCTGCCCGATGGCAAACACAAAAAGATGTTTTACCTGTCCATCGACTTTATCAGGGACATACCTTATACTCCAAAACAGAAACTATATCAGGAATCCATCCAGGATGCCTATCCCAATATCAAAGAACTGGGCATCAGGGGCTCTGAAAACCCGAACCTCATGCCAAAAGACAGCATCACGGTCCGCTTTCACTCCATAGGCGGATGGGGAGCGATCACGACAGGTAAAAACCTGGCCATGACACTCTATGACCTGCTGGGATACGAAATCAAAGCCAATCCAAAATACGGCTCAGAAAAAAAAGGACAGCCGACGACCTACTATCTTGCGGCCGCTCCCGAACCGATAAAGATTAACTGCGAATTCTTTTTTGTGGATGTAGTCCTGTCTCCTGACCCAAATGTTTTTAAGCATACCAATGCCCTTGCGGGCCTTAAAAAAGGAGGCAGTTTCATCATCCAGAGCGACCAGGACAGTCCCGACAAAGTATGGGCCAATATCCCTGTCCCCTATCAGAAAGTTATCATAGACCAGGACATCCACATTTTTTACATTGACGGATTTAAAATAGCCCGCGAAGAAGCCACGGATCCGGAACTGCAGCTCCGTATGCAGGGGATCGCCTTCCAGGGAGCTTTTTTTGCAGCTTCGCCGTTGATGTCCAGAGCCAAGCTAACTGAAGAAGAACTGCTCAAAGCTATCGAGGATCAGCTGCTCCATAAATTTGGATCTAAGGGACAGCGAGTGGTAGACGATAATATGAGGGTGGTAAGAAGAGGCTTTGACGAAGTAAAAGAAATCAAGGTCAAACAACTCTCCTCTACAGCTCCTGAAAAACTCAACGGACAAAAAATAGTACCTGTACCCAACATGGTAAAAAGCATACCTCAAAGCGAATCCAATTTGAGCGACATACACAGATTTTGGGAGCAGACGGGCAATTTTTATCTCCAGGGCATGGGCAATGACAACATTACGGATCCGTTTATCGGCCTCAGTGTCATGCCGGCAGCTACAGCACTTTTCAGGGATATGAGCGGCATCAGGTTTGAACACCCCTCCTGGATAGCCAACAACTGTACAGCCTGCGGCAACTGTTATACCGTCTGTCCGGATACGGCCATCCCGGGCCTCGTAAGTGGTCTTTCTGATGTACTGGAAACATTGGTCAAAAGGGTTAAAAAACAACATGGCCCTGTCGAATTTTTACCCAAAGCGGTAAGACAAATGGAAGGCCATATCCGCACCCTGATGAACCAGCCTAAAAACGGTGAGACAGTCAATTCATACTTCCAGCATGCCATATCCAAGGTCATCGGAGACCATGGCAACGACGAAAATGTGGCCAGAGAGATGGGATGGCTCCGCGAAGAACTAGGCGACTTTAACTTTGCACTCACCCGCCCGTATTACGACGTACATGAAAAGAAAACGCCAAACAGCGGCGGACTTTTCAGCATAACTATCAATCCTACGACCTGCAAGGGTTGTATGGAATGTGTAAACGTATGCAATGACGACGCCCTCAGAGTAGTGCCCCAAACCGAATCATCGGTAGCCGGCATGCGTAAGCAATGGGAACTATGGCTCGATTTGCCCAACACACCCAAACAATACAACAGGGTCGAAAGCCTCGAAGAAAAAATCGGACCTCTGGAGTCCATCCTGCTCAGCAAGGAAGCGTACCTGAGTTTTACCAGTGGTGACGGAGCCTGCCTGGGATGTTCTGAAAAATCTGTGGTCCACCTGTTTGTGGCCACCGTAGAATCTCTCATGCAGCCACGCATAGAAAAACACATCGCTCAGCTGGAAGAGATGATACAAAAGCTGGAAAATCTGGTACAACAAAAACTAATAAAAAACCTCGATATTTCCGACACCCAGACTATGGCACGAATCGTCAGTGATTCCCGTGAAGGAGACCTCACGGTAGCCGGCCTG
>JAKQGD010000216.1 GCA_029573365.1 Bacteroidota bacterium
GGAACAGGCCGCATAAAGAAAATACCGACTGGCCTGATATCAGCAAAAAACCCGTTGACCATCCGTTTGGACCTTATGTCGATAATTTTTCCGAAAAGCAGCATAAATTCGGTCCGTTTATCCCGATACTTCAAGCTTATAAATAATTTTACAGATAAAAACAATTTCCCAAATATGGAGCACAGCAGACGTAACTTTATAAAATCCATTGGATTTGCAGGGGCCGGTGCAGGTCTGATATCCCCAGTAACGCTGATGCCAACCAAAACTGCTAAGAAAAAGGAAGAGCCTGTCGGCGAATCGGAACTCGTCATCCTCCAAACTACAGACGTACATTGCCAGATACACGCACATGACGAATTTTTTTGGGAAAACAATGCCCCGGTTTTTAGACGGACCGGCGGCTATGAACACCTGGCAACTTATTTCAAAAGGATAAGAAAGAAAAACAAACATGTATTTCAGATAGATACCGGAGACATGTATCAGGGCAGCGAATTGTCCGTAAAAACTACAGGCCAGGCCATTTCTCCATTGCTGGACGAGCTTCAATACGACCTGTATCTACCTGGCAACTGGGAAGTTATCTATGGCAAAAAGAAAATGCAGACACTTCTAGGAGGACTCAATGCTCCAAAAGTTTGTGCCAATATGTACCACGACCTGGGCGAAGGCAAAAGAGGGGACCATATATTCCCTCCGTATTATGTCTGGTCTGTGCAGGGTGTCAAAATTGGTTTCCTCGGGTATACTGACCACCTTGTTCCAATACGTCAGTCACCCAATTACAGCAAGGGTATTTTATACACTAAACCGGAAGAAAACATAGCCCATTACATAGATGTGCTTCGTAATCAGGAGCAATGTGATTTTGTAATTGTTATTGCACATCTTGGTCTATCCCAACAAATCCACCTGGCAAATATGGATGTGAGCAAGGGTCTCGATTACATCCTTGGAGGTGACACCCATGAGCGTGTGAGAACTCCCATACAGTGTAAACATGCCAAAGTCGTCGAGCCGGGAGCTTTCGGTTCCTTCTGTGGCCGGCTTGTCCTTACTGTAAAAAATGGCAAAATAACAAAAGACCATTATTATCTTGACGAAATATCGACTTCAATGTATAAAGCCGATAAAAAAATGACCTCATTGGTAGGTAATATTGAAAAACCTTTTCTCGAAGAGATAAACACAGTGGTGGGCTATTCCACTATACCGCTTTTCAGGTACTTTGTTATAGAAAACCCCATAGACACCATGGTGCTTAATGCCCTGAGGTGGAGACTTCCTGAAGTAGATATCGTGCTTTCCAATGGATTCAGATTCTGTCCACCACGGTCAACCAAGGACCATACCGGCAATATACCCATCACACACGGTTTTATTTTTGATATGCTCCCTGTAGATAGTGTTATCAGGTCAGGCAAAGTCACAGGAAAACAGATCCGGGAATGGCTGGAAAAGGAACTCAATAATGTTTTTGCCAAAGATGCTGCCAAAAGGTTTGGAGGCTGGGTGACTAAATTCAATGGTATGGAGGTACGTTTTCGAGCTTTTGGTGATGAAGGCAAACGCATTGAATCAATAACAGTCAGTGGAAAGGCCCTGGACCCTGAAAAAATATACTCAATAGCTGCTTGCGAACGCGACGGGGACCCGGCCGATATGATCTGCCGCATTAAAAATGTGATGAATGTCAAAAACCATTCGTACACGCTTCATAACAACATGAAAGAATACCTGAAGGCCCATTCGCCTGTGACACCGGTTCCTGCCAGGTCGGCAATAGCTCTCGATACTCCGGAAACATTGCTTACACAAGTCACCGGAGTAGACTATACATTCAGATAATTGCAAATAATAAAATGACATGAGAATTTTTTCGATTATTGTTTTCAGCTTGCTTTTCCTGTCATCCATGACGGCACAGGGCAACCAGACAAAAAAGAAGGTCCAGGCCAGACCCCACAGGATTGTTTTTCAGATGGTGTCAAAAGATACTGCCGATCACAACGCCCTGGTAAGACAAATATTTAACATCAGGAAGCTTTCTCCCGGCACAAGGGTAGAAGTGGTTTGTCACGGTCCGGGCATCAGTTTTATCCACAAGGAAAAGTCCCTTGTGCTCGACAAACTGACTGAACTTGCCGCAGAAAAGGTGGACCTTGTGGCTTGCGAATTTACAATGCAGCAAAAAAACATCAAAAAGGAGCAGTTGATAGACGTCTGCCGGACAGTGCCGGGAGGTATCCTTGAGATAGTTGACAAGCAGGAAAAAGGCTGGGCCTATATCAAGGCCGGCTACTGACATTTAATTTAAAATAATTTTTATGTTTCGATTGCTGTCCTTATGGGCACTAATATTTCTTTGCACTTTTCAAGCAAAGGCACAACACCAGGAACTGCAAGAAAAACCAGGTATCTGGACCTCAGCAGGTACAAAATCTATGGATTCCACCAGCCTTTTGTCGGTGATCAGGGCTGGCAAAGTCAGCGGCCATTTCCGGTATTTTCACTCTTCGACTTTCAATAAAAGCACTTTGACTGATTATCACGCCAATGCCATAGGCGGAGGGCTAAGGTATGAGACGGGGGTATATAAAGGATTTTCAGGTGCGGTAAGCGGATTCTATATCTTCAATGCCGGCTCCTCGGATCTCGCAGCAAAAGACCCTGCCACTGGTCAGGCCAACAGGTATGAGATAGGCCTGTTTGACATTGCTGACCCATCTCATCTGGATGAAATAAACAGGCTAGAAGAATTTTTTATAAGATACACTAAAAAAGGTGTGAAGGCAACATTTGGCAGGCAACTGATCAATACTCCTTTTATCAATCTCCAGGACGGCCGTATGCGTCCCACTGCCGCAGAAGGTTTAGCGGTGGAGTATGTACCGAACAAAAAGCATCAGATGTTTTTAGCCTGGATTTACTCCATAGCTCCGCGAGGCACACGATCCTGGTACTCCCTGGAAAAATCTGTTGGACTTTACCCACAGGGTGTTTTACCTTCCGGCATTAAGTCCGATTATGCGGGCAACACTTATTCAAAGGGTGCCCTGATGGGCAATTACAGGCTTGTGCCAGGCCGGGGACTGACCGTCAATATATGGAACCTTTGGGTCGAAAATATCATGAACACCGCTCTTTTACAGGCTGACTGGGAAAGAAAGGCCGACGGACTGACCTGGGTTGCCGGATTTCAGTCTGCTGTCCAATCGCGTACCGGTGACGGCGGCAATGACGACCCTGTTAAAGCATTCTATACCAATGAAAAACGAGTGTATACATTTGGGGCTCGGACGGGAATAAAAAACAGGAAATATAGTCTCCTGTTTAATGTAAACCGTGTGTCTGGAGGCGGCCGCTATCTGATGCCGAGAGAGTGGGGAAGGGACTACTTTTATACCTTTATGGCCAGAGAAAGAAATGAGGGTTTTGGCGATACCTGGGCATGGGTACTCAAATCTTCGGTTGAGTTGACAGAAAACACAGGTGTGAGACTGGATGTCGGGTATTTCAGTTTGCCCGATGTTAAAAATTTTGCCCTCAACAAATACGGTATGCCTTCCTATTATCAGCTAAATGCTGATGTCAGGCACAGGTTTTCAGGATTTTTTAATGGCCTGGGAG
>JAKQGD010000600.1 GCA_029573365.1 Bacteroidota bacterium
GCTGTATTCCAGGATGCCAAGATGAGTTTTGACCTTCGTCAAAAGGAGAAACAGGACCTGGAAAAACAGGTCTTCGAGCTCGAAAAAAACGACGCCATCTGGAAAAATTCCATTGAAAACATAGAAAAAGAATCTGCACGCATTACTGATAATCTCCGGTCCAAGGAAGAGGAAAACAAGCAGCAGACACATAAATACAAAGAAGCGAGCCTGGAACTACAGGGCAAGGAAGCAGACCTCGAAAAACTCAGAACCTCTGAGGCACAGCGTCTGGAGTCGATAAAACAATACGAAAAAACCAGAGAGCAGCTTCAGGATGACATCAACAAGCTCAACAGAAACATAGATTCGCGTCAAAACGAGTATGACCTGCTTAAAAGCATGGTCGAAAACTACGAAGGTTTTCCGGAATCGATAAAGTTTTTGCACGAATCATGGCAGAAGAATACTCCCATACTTACTGACATTCTGGATGTTGCCGAACAATACAAGGCACCTGTTGAGATGTTTCTAGAGCCTTATCTAAACCACTTTATCGTCGATACAGTGGCACGGGCCATGCAGGGAATTGCCCTGTTGAGAGACTCTCAAAAAGGCAAGGCCAACTTCCTGATCATGGATAAAATAAGCAAAGGCCCTGAACTAAAAAAAGTAAACCTGCCCGGCCTGATTGCAGCCACGGACGTTGTAAAATACAGCCCTGAATTTCAATCACTCGTCAGCCGTCTTCTGGGCAATGTATATATTTATGAGGGCAATCCGGAAGACGTACCATCTGCTGGCAATGATATCACAATCATCAGTGCCAATGGTACCTATCTCCAGCATGAATTTACAATATCAGGCGGATCTGTAGGCCTGTTTGAGGGTAAAAGAATAGGCCGGAAACAACAACTGGAAAAACTGGCCCGTCAGCTCGAAGAAAACCTCAGAGACAGGGAGACCCTTGCCGCCAGGCTAGAAAATATACGCAAGGAACTAAACCTGCTTAAAAATGCTGACCAGACTCAGCAGATAAACAGAATCAGTCGAGAAATCCAGACAGTAAGCGAAAACAGAATCAGGATCAAACACCAGCTTGACTCCTTCGAACAGCTGAAGGAGGAATCTGAGCTTAAAATCAAATCCGGTAAGTCACAGATTCAGGCACTTAAATCACAAATACAGGAATCAGCGGTAAAAATTGCAGGACTCCGGTCACGCATCAGCGACCTGGACAAACCCCGCGAAGGTGGAGCCACAGACGTGGACAAGCTGGGAGAAAAAATGTCTCAGGCCGGCGAAAAATATAATGCTGACAACATCAACTACATAAGGCATCAGAATCTCCTCGAAAATTTCCGCAAGGACCAGGAATTTAAACAAGTCAAAATTTCTGAACTCACAGCTAGAATCGAAAACGAAAAACACAGAATACTCTCAGAAGAAAGAGAACGCATAGACATAGAAGACCAGCTGATCAAACTGGACCAGGAACTCCAGACATTTTACCACGAAAAAAGCACTTTCCAGTCAACTTTGGGTGAGGCTGAACAGGACTTTTTTAAGGCCAAAAACCACATCATGGAGCTGGAAGACCAGATCAGGGTGCTCACTAAAACTCAGTCACAACTGCAAAATTCCATCCAGGTGATGAAAGACCAGTTTACTGAGCAGAAGTTTGAAATGCAGGCCGTGGAAGAACGTCTCAGAATAGAGTTTGGTGTTTCTCTCAAGGATTATACAAATACCCCTCCCGAAGAAGAAACAGACCTTGCCGCCCTCACCGAAGAGCTGGAAAAATTGAGGTCAAGGATGCAGGGATATGGTGACATCAATCCATTGGCCGTGGAGGCCTACAACGAAATGAAGCTCAGGTATGACAACATTTTCGTGCAGAGAAAAGACATACTCGATGCCAGAGACAGCCTTATGGAAACCATGCAGGAAATAGAGTCCACAGCCACAGGCCAGTTTATGGAAGCATTTAACGAAATAAGGTCAAATTTTATCGAGGTTTTCAGATCGTTGTTTACAGAAGATGATACATGCGACCTCGTACTTATGGATCCGTCCAACCCTATGGAGTCAGATATAGAAATCATAGCCAAACCTAAAGGCAAGAAGCCCAAGTCACTGAGCCAGCTGTCAGGAGGTGAAAAAACACTCACCGCAACGGCCCTGCTTTTTGCCCTTTATCTGCTCAAACCGGCTCCTTTTTGTATATTTGATGAGGTAGATGCTCCACTTGATGATGCCAATATTCAGAAATTCAACAAGATCATCCAAAAATTCAGCCGCGAATCCCAGTTTATCATAGTGACACACAACAAGTCAACCATGGCTGAGGTCAATGTGCTTTACGGCATCTACATGTCTGAACCCGGAGTATCTTCAGTCAGTCCGGTAGACTTCAGGTCGCTGGGCCATAATCC
>JAKQGD010000229.1 GCA_029573365.1 Bacteroidota bacterium
CAGGTCGCCTCCCAGGGCAAGACTCAACAAACAGGCGACAGGCACCATGGCAATGTTGTTTTCATAACCTACAAACACACCCAACCCTCCGAAAATAAAGGTCATAACGATAACAATCAGATATTTTCGTTTAAGGCCCAATATCTTCACAAGAGTACCCACAGCATTTTCTATCGATCCACTTTTTTCCATAAATCCAAACATGATGCCACTGGCTAACACTATGAATATAATATCTACGGCAGCTTTAAATCCCAGAGGCAGGGCCATAAACATATCCATCAGTGTCAGCGGTTGACTTTCTATGTGCGTAAACGAGCCGGGAACTACCGACATGCGTCCCTCCACCTCTACCCTTTCAAATTTTCCGGCCGGCAAAATGTAGCTCAATGCTGCCGCCAGAAGCAGCATGCCTGAAATCATGACTACAGGATGAGGCAAAAGTCTAATAAGTTTATTCATGTGTGTCAGTTGCCTTTAAACATGACCTTGCCGTCAACAATCGTGTAAAGAACTCTGGTTTTTAAGATATCATCATCTGAGCAGGATACCAGATTTTTTGACAGGACCACTAGGTCTGCCAGTTTGCCCGGCCGGATCGAACCTTTTTCTTTGTCTTCAAAAGCTGCATATGCATTGCCTAAAGTATAGGATTTGATGGCTTCCTGACGGGTCATCTTTTGTTCCGGGAAAAATGTCATGCCACTGTCTTCCCTTTTACGGGTTACAGAAGCATAAAAACTACGTAAAGGGTCCACGTCCTCCACAGGTGCATCGGTGCCATTGGCAATGATGACCCCTTTGTCAAGCAAAGATCTCCACGCATAAGCTCCAAGGCGGGCCCGTTGCTCTCCGAGCCTTTTTACCACAAAGGGAGCATCAGAGGTGCAGTGTACACCCTGCATAGAAGCTATGATACCCAATCGTGCAAATCTGGGGATGTCGACAGTATCCAGGTGCTGGGCATGTTCTATCCTCCATCTGTGGTCTTTATTTTGTTTACTACCTGATAAAACCCCCTCATATACATCGAGCACCACCCTGTTAGCCCGGTCGCCGATAGCATGGACACAAAACTGCATATCGTTTGCCATGGCCATATCTGCTATCTTTTTAACATCATAAATATTGGTAGTATTCTGGCCTTTAAATCCTGGTTTATCGCTGTAGGGCTCGAGCAGCCAGGCTCCGAATGCACCCAGGGCTCCATCAACCTCAGATTTAATGGCATTGCACGTGTAGAAATGATTTCCCACGTTGATCTTTTTGTATTGCCCTACTTTACCTTCGAGTTCTTCTACAGGGTGCCTAGCCATAGCCCAAAGCCGCACCTTCAGCTTGCCATCTCTGGCTAGCTTTTCATATCTGTCCAGCTCATTAAAAGGACTGCCTGCGTCCTGAAATGAAGTAATACCTTTTCTCAGACATTCATTTTCGGCTTTTTGGATGGCAGCATACCACAGAGAGTCCTGTGCCTCCTGATTCAGGCCCTCGATATAGTGGTCGTATGCTGATTTGAAAATATTCATCGCTCTCTCTTCAAAAACTCCGATGGCATCACCTTCTCGACTACGGACTATTTCTCCTCCTACAGGATTTGGAGTCTCCACATTAATCCCGGCCTCATCCATTGCTTTTTTATTGGCATACAAAGAATGTCCTGAAGCATGGTATAAAATGACGGGGTTGTCTGGAGACACCTCACTGAGCCGGTGATGGAACGGATAATTATAGATGTTTTGTTTAGGGATGCTGTCCCATTTTTCCTGATGCCATCCCCTACCAACTATCCACTCTCCCGGTCGCAATTCTTTAGCTCTTGCTCCCACAGCAGCCACTATTTCTTCCCAACTACGGGATTCCAGAAAATTTAGATTTATAAGACTGTTGCCCAATCCCGAATAATGACCATGACCTTCTATGAAACCAGGCATTACAAAATTACCGCCGACATCCACAATCTCGGCATCCGGTCCTGCTTTCTCCATAATTTCTTCCTTGCTTCCAATGGCGGAAATTCTTCCCTGAATGATGCCAATTGCGTCAGCATTTTTATACAGGGTATCTACGGCATATATATCCGCATTGATTATCACCATATCAAATTTGGAGTCAGGTCTGCAGGATGCCAGAAACAGTATCAAAACTATCATCAGGCGATAAATGGCTGTATTATTCATTGAAATATTTTAAACTGCTAAAATAACCTCATGACCCTTACCTGCAAAATAAAAACTGATATAAAATAAAGAGCACCTCAGTAACCGCGTTACGAGGTGCTCATTTAAGTTGATAAGATGTAATTTACTTAAAAGTGACTTTCTGTCCCTTTAAGTTAATATTCTATTAATTGTTGTTTGTTTTTGCCTTTGAAGGCCTACCTCTTCTTTTGCCTTCAGCAGAAGCAGCAGGCTTAGCCACTTTTACTTTAACTACTTTGGGTGCTTTTGGTGCTTTTGGAGCCTTAGGAGCTTTGGCTTTTACCGGTTTTTCTGCAACTGGTGCAGCAGCTATTGCCGTTACTGCCTTTGCAGGCCTTCCTCTTCTTTTACCATCAGCAGAAGTGGCTGGCTTGGCCATCTTAACTTTGGCTACTTTTGGTGCTTTCGGGGCCTTAGGTGCCTTTGGAGCTTTTGGAGCTTTGGCTTTTACCGGTTTTTCTGCAACTGGTGCAGCAGATGTTGCCGTTACTGCCTTTGCAGGCCTTCCTCTTCTTTTACCATCAGCAGAAGCGGCTGGCTTGGCCACCTTAACTTTGGCTACTTTAGGAGCTTTCGGGGCTTTTGGAGCCTTTGGAGCCTTAGGAGCCTTAGGAGCTTTGGCTTTTACCGCTTTTTCTGCAGCTGGTGCAGTATCTGTGGCCGTTACTGCCTTTGCAGGCCTTCCTCTTCTTTTACCATCAGCAGAAGCGGCTGGCTTGGCCACTTTTACATTAGCTACTTTTGGTGCTTTCGGGGCCTTAGGTGCCTTTGGAGCCTTCGGAGCTTTGGCTTTTACCGGTTTTTCTGCAGCTGGTGCAGCAGCTGTTGCCGTTACTGCCTTTGCTGGCCTTCCTCTTCTTTTGCCTTCAGCAGAAGCGGCTGGCTTGGCAGATTTAGCAGGTTTAGCCTTAGGTGTTTTTGCGGTTCCTCCTTTTGCAGAAGACTTGGCAACTTTCGCTTTTGAGGCTTTAGCAGACTTGGCTGATTTTGCATTAGACGCCTTTATTGAATTTGGACTTGAATCAAGGACCAATACTGAATTTTTAACGCCGGCATAAGGAGCGGGAGAATAATTGTCAGCATTAAAATCATTGTCCCATTTGTGGCCGTCAATTAAATATCTGAATTCATATATTTTACCCGCCTGAAGTTCCAGAGTGACACTGTATTCTTCTTTGCCTTTTCTCATTTTTGGGGCACTTAATGCATCCCAATTGTTAAAATCGCCCAAAACCTGAACGGACTTAACTCCATCGGCTGCATACACAGGATATGTAAATGTTACTTTGCAGGCAACCCCGGATGCACTATACTTCTTTGTTATGCTCATGATATATTACGATTGGTGAAAAATGTGGAATTCCAATTATTTGAGTTAGAATCCAAAAATCAGGCCAAAATTAATGATTAAATTTTAATATATTTTAATATTATTTTGACTTAACAATTATTAACAACAATAAAAATTATTTTTTGTCATAAATATTGCCAAAATTAACTGGAGAGACCTTTAAAACTAACATAATTTTCGATAACAGACGCATAATATTTATGCTCCAGTTGTAGGACAGCTGCCGCGATTTCTTCAGTGGTCATTTCTTTATTTATTACACAAGAGTGCTGATAAAGTATTTTTCCATCATCATAATTTTCATTGACCAGATGGATGGTTATTCCAGAAATAGCATCTCCTGAATTCTTTACGGCTTCATGAACAAAATGGCCATACATACCTTTGCCACCGTATTTTGGTAAAAGTGAAGGATGAATATTTATTATTCTGTCTTTGTAAAGATCAATCAGAAAAGGCGGTATCAAAAGTAAAAATCCTGCCAGGACGATTAATCCGATTTCGTGCGTTTTTAAAATACTTATTATTTTCTGAGGATTCGCCCATTGTTTTTTATCTATGATGGCTACGGGTATTCCGGCATTTTCTGCTATTTGGATGACGCCGGCTTTGGCATTGTTGGTGACAACCAATGCAACAACAATACTTTTATTAGACCTGAAATATTTTATAATTTCTCTGGCGTTGGATCCGCCGCCTGAGGCAAAAATAGCAATTTTGCAAATTTTGTAACTCGCCAAAAAAATCAGTTTAGGATATTGTACTTCGAATTTTTACTTGCATCCATGCCAACCATAAGTGTTTTTACTTTGGTTTTTTGTCCTTTGTCAGCAACCTTGAATATTTCGATGATTTCATCCTTTTTTGTATCTCCGAATACCTGAATAAGGTAAGTATTGGGGTTGTCTTTGTCTGCCTGCGACATGGAAGTCAGTGCACTGAGTAATATCGCTCTGCTTCTATCTGTTTCATCAGCCATTTTATCCAATGCCAATCTGTGGTACTCATAAAAGGCCTGGCGAAATTGTCTCATTGTTGGATCAAGTATATTTTTCAAAAGCCAGAATCGGTTTCGTTTAAACGGATCATCATTTTTCCATCCGTCATCTCTGACAAAATTTGATGGCAGCGAGGTGATAATTTCCTGAGCCTTCAGAAAATACTGTTCTCCGCCATTAAGTCCAAATGAATCATAATCCATACCTATGGCCATATAAGCATAATAGCTAAGCACTGCAGAAAGATTATCATAAAAGGTATTGGTCGTTTTTAAAAGAGGCTGCAGGCCAGTCCATGCAAAAGAAATTCTTTTGTCGATCAGATTGATCATGGGACTGGAATAAGTCGAATTGTATACAGGCCTCTCAGTCTGGAACACAAGTTCTCCGGAAAATACCGTAGGGGCTATTTCGCCTGTAATGGTTAGCTGTAGTGACCCGTTTATTTTTTCGTGTTGCTGAAATTCGTCATCTGTCCATTTTGTTGTATTTAGAAATTCAGACATGTTTTTTTCCAGATTTCTAAACAATTCAGGATCGTTGGTTAGCGAATTTATCGACCCCTGTATGACTATGCTTACATTAAAATTTAATTCCTGACCTTTTGAGACAAAGCCAATAAGCATCATTAAAACAGGCAAAATTGTTTTTTTTCCTGTATTTACAAATCCTGATATTAACATCAAATGGTATTTTCTAAGTAATTGACAATATCTCTTGCAACTTCAGTTTTTGATTTGAGCTGGTAATCAGATTTCTGGCCTTCTCTGCCAATAATTGTAATCTTATTGGTCTCATGCTGAAATCCTGCCCCTGCATCATTCAATGAATTAAGAACGATAAAATCGAAATTTTTCTTGTGCAGTTTTTGTGTTGCGTGTTCGATTTCGTCATTTGTTTCGAGGGCAAAACCTACCATAATCTGATCTGCTCTTTTTTGTGTCCCCAGAGATGCAGCAATATCTATTGTTTTGACAAGCTTTACCTGAAGGTCAGGATCCTTCTTTTTGATTTTTTGTTTCTCTGCCGTTTCAGGTCTGTAATCCGCCACTGCAGCAGACAGTATGACTATGTTGCTTTCTGCAAAATGCCGGGAAGTATTTTCATACATTTCCTGTGCTGTGCCTACTCTGATTAGTGTGAGTTTTGGGTGTTCCAGGCTGAGTTGTACCGGACCGGATACAAGTATCACTTCTGCTCCGCGGTCGAGGCACTCCTTTGCAATGGCAAATCCCATCTTTCCGCTGCTTCTGTTGCCGATAAATCTGACAGGGTCGAGGGGTTCATATGTTGGTCCTGCTGTTATGAGCACTTTCTTTCCCAGCAGAGTTTCCCGGGCTGTAAAATAGGTGTTTATATGTTGCAGTATGTCTTCCGGCTCAGCCATCCGACCCTCTCCTGACAGTCCGCTGGCCAGGAAACCATTGCCCACCGGCACCACCATATTTCCATATTGCCGGATTCTGGCCAGGTTGGCCACTGTAGACGGATGTTTCCACATATCCAGATCCATGGCAGGGGCGACCATCACATCACATTTTGCAGAAAGGTAGGTGGCTACAAGCAGGTTATCAGACAGGCCTGAAGCCATCTTTGAAAGTGTGGAAGCCGTACAAGGTGCTATCACCATGAGGTCCGCCCACATAGCAAGTTCGACATGGTTGTTCCAGGCACTTCCGTCGGTAACTTCGGCAAATACGTCGTGGCCAGTCAGTGTGGAGAATGTCAGTGGTGTCACAAAGTCTGTGGCCGACTGAGTCATCGCTGCTTTGACTTCAAAACCCTCGCGGATAAGCAACCTGCACAAAAAAGCTGCTTTATATGCAGCAATGCTGCCTGTAACGCCCAGCAGTATTTTTTTTTTGGGTACCATGGGTAAGGAGGACAAGTTATTCCTCTATATGTACCTTTGGCTCAGTATACTCGTGTGTCAGATTGCCCTTCAGAAACTCTTCTGTTGCTATGATCGAAGGATTAGGCAATCTTTCATAAAACTTGCTTATTTCAATCTGCTCCTTGTTTTCAAGCACTTCTTCAATGGTTTCAGATGTTGTGGCAAATTCGTCCAGTTTATTGTGCAACTCATCCTTGAGTTCAGCAGCTATCTGCTCAGCACGGTTTGAGATGATAGAAATGGACTCATAAATATTACCCGTAGTTCCACACACCTCCAGGATATTTCTGGCCTTAATGTTTGGATCCAGATTTTGAACCTTTGATTTAATATCAGTTGTCATGCTTTCTTTATTTTATTTATTTCTGATGTCGAATCCTGTATAATTTTTTTAACATCCCCAGCCCACCTGGATTTAGGATATTTTCGCTGGAAAGTTTTTGCAAATTCAAGGCATTGATTGTACCTGTCCTCTCTTTTTTCTATGACACTGTTTTCGGCCAGGACGTAGCTGGACCTGATAATCAGCCATCTGATTTCTTCTGCCTTTTTACTTTCGGGAAAATCCTTAAGTGTATTCTGAAAGGCAGTAACAGCTGCCTGATATTGACCGATCTTGTAATATAGGTTGCCCTGTTCAAAAGACTTTTGTTCCAGCTTGCGACGCATGTCGTCTATCAGTTTGTTCGCTTCCTGAGCCCTTTCGGTTTCGGGATAGGCATTTATAAACTGCTCAAAACCTTCGATGGCCTTTTCTGTGTAAGACTGGTCAAGCTTAAAATTCGGTGACAACCGGTAATTGCTGTAGGCCGACATGTATTCGGCTTCCTGTTTATTTTGGCTGTTGCCAAAGGTGGTAGCGAAATTCTTAAAATAAGTTGACGCCAATATAAAGTCTCCAAGATGGTAATGAGCATAAGCATACCTGTAAAAAAGGTCCTCTGCCTCCTTTCTACCCCTGTAAAACTGTATCACCACGTCGTACAACGCGACAGCCCTGTCATATTCTTTGTTGTCATAATATTTATTGGCCGCTTTGTAAACCTTCTCAGGCTGATTGCTGGTCCTGAGAGCCTCAAATTCTGATTTGCAAGAGGCCAGAAATAAAACGACAAAAACCAATATTCCCTTGTATAAATTCATAAGGCCGCAAAATTATATATTTTCAATGAATTATAGTGTATAGGGCTGAAAAATAATGATATGCAATGTCATGGTACGCAAAGATTACCATCGTTTTTATTATGCTTACTTTCCCTAAACGATATCTGATGCAGGTTTGTCTCGGACACAATAGTTAAAGAATTTATAAATTTCTTTACTTTTATACTGATATATGTCAAAAGCATGTATATTTACACAAAATTTTATCAAGTAAAAAAGAAAAAAGATCATGAAGCAATTGTTTTTATTCCTTTCGTTTGTTTTAGTGGCATCTTTTGCCAATGCCCAGAGCTGTATGAAATCTGCTTCTGCGGGTAAGTCATGCTGTGCAAGCAAGAAGACAGCCAGTGCTGCAACTGGTCAGGGTGACACTCAGGTAGCCAGTGTAGTCATGGAAGCTGATGCAGCCATGAATGCCTCCAATGGCAACATTGTTAAAAGAACCTGTGAAATGTCAGGCAATGTTTCATACTATGAGAAGTCAGTATGTGCAGACTCCGGCAAGGTTAGCTGGAACGAAGTAAAATACGATTCTGAAGCCAAAAGCTTTACCAAGGTAGCTTCTGCCAGCATGGAAAAAAATGAGGCTGGCGAAAAAGTTGAAGCTAAGTCATGTGGTGCGAAAGCCGAAGGAAAGGCATGCTGCAAGAAAGGTGCTTCTGCTAAGGCGTGTGCAGGCGAAAAAGCAAAATCTGAAAATTAATCTTAGTATCCAAGATCAAATGAAGGTCCTCTTTTGCAAAAAGGAGGGCCTTTTTTATTTGCTTAACTTTCCATCCTCTATCTTTACACTTGGATAAAACCAAAGAGGAATGTCAGATAAAAATACAATCAGGTCTGTTGTTGAGGGAATACCTGATAACCTGCCTGCCTCACCGCGAAGGTCAAAAAAAGTTGCCCACGCACCTAAAAGGATAATTGCCGGAGTCTTGTCACGGGACGAAAAAAAGCTTGCTGTCAGAAATGCCCTCAGGTATTTTGACGCTCGCCACCACCATGTACTCGCCCGCGAATTTTACAAGGAACTCAAAACCTATGGCCGCATATATATGTACAGGTATATGCCCGCACAGGAGATCAAAGCACAGCCTGTAGACCGCTATCCCGCAAAATCCAGGCAGGCGGCAGCCATTATGCTTATGATACAAAACAACCTGGACCCCAAAGTAGCAAAATATCCTCACGAACTGATCACATACGGAGGCAACGGAGCTGTTTTTCAGAACTGGGCACAATACAGGCTGACCATGAAGTATCTGTCTGAAATGACCGACAAACAAACCCTGGTTCTTTATTCCGGACATCCGCTTGGGCTGTTCCCTTCGGGTAAAAATGCACCAAGGGTAATTGTCACCAATGGCATGATGATCCCCAACCATTCATCAAAGGAAGACTGGAACCGTTACAATGCCCTGGGAGTCACTTCATACGGACAGATGACCGCAGGTTCATTTATGTATATCGGTCCTCAGGGTATTGTACATGGCACCACCATCACCCTGCTCAATGCAGGACGGATGCGGCGTCTGGGCAACGAAAACCTGGCCGGTGTTCTCTTTGTTACCTCCGGATTGGGGGGAATGTCCGGGGCACAGACACTCGCTACAGTCATCAGCGGAGCCACAGGAATCATAGCTGAGGTAGATCCGGCCGCGGTAAGCCAAAGAATTGCCGATGGCTATGTATCAGAAAAAAATGTCTTTACTGACCTCAAAGGCCTGTTAGAAAAAGCCAGGCTCTGCAAACAACGCAAGGAAGCCATAGCCCTCGTGTATCATGGCAATATTGTAGACCTTTGGGAACAGCTGGCTAAGTCGGATCTGAACGTGGAACTGGGATCAGACCAGACATCATTGCACAACATTGACGACCTGGGATATTGTCCTGCCGGCTATACATTTGAACAGGCCAGAAACCTCCTGTCCAAAAACAAGACTAAGTTTATGGCTGAAGTCCGCAAATCCCTTAAAAGGCACGTCAAAGCGATAAATACTCTTCAGGCACGAGGCATGTATTTCTGGGATTATGGCAACGCTTTTCTCAAAGAAGCCGGAGATGCAGGAGCTGATATCTGGAAAGACCGCAAACATACAGAATATAAATATCCGTCATACGTGGAGGATATTATGGGGCCTTTGTGTTTTGATTATGGCTTCGGACCCTTCCGGTGGGTATGCTTGTCCGGCTCAGAGGAAGACTTGTACACTTCAGACCAAATAGCAGAAAAAGTCCTCGTAAAAATGTACACCAAGGCACCCGATGAAATCAAAGGCCAGCTTAATGACAATATCAACTGGATTAGGAATGCCCGCACAAATCTACCCATTGTTGGGTCAAAATCAAGGATACTTTACGCCGATGCTGAGGGCAGAATCAAAATAGCACTGGCACTCAACAAAGCCATTAAAAAAGGAAAACTCTCAGGACCTGTGGTTTTAGGCAGGGACCACCACGATGTTTCAGGGACTGATTCTCCGTACAGAGAAACGTCAAATATCAGGGATGGATCTAAATTTACTGCCGACATGGCTGTACACAATTTTGTCGGTGACGCATTTAGGGGTGCCACCTGGGTATCTCTGCACAACGGTGGCGGTGTAGGCTGGGGCGAAGTTATAAACGGAGGTTTTGGCATGGTCATAGACGGGAGCAAAAGGGCCTCAAAAAACATCAGGTCAATGCTTCACTGGGACGTAAACAATGGTATTGCCCGTCGAAGCTGGGCCAGAAACGAAGGGGCCATATTTACTATAAACAGAGCCATGGAGACAAACTCTTCTCTCAACGTTACCCTGCCTGTGTCAGTAGATGATGACCTTCTTGATTCGATAATTTAATAAGACCAAATGTCGCTTATAGAAAAGTGCCGCATCCTTTATAAAGGAGACATGATTGCCTCCTGGTTTTACATGCTGACAGGGCTTATTTTTCTGGTTTTTGCGGGCACCCTCCATTATTTTACCAAGCTTGGTGATTTCAGGTATCTGGTGATAGGCTTTATCATGTTTTCAGCCTATGCCATGGGTAAGGGAATTTTTATGTATTTTGTGTCATACCGCAGATATAAGTTCTATCACGATATGGATCATCTCTCCTCAAGGGAAAAAGGGGAAGAAATAAGTTACACAGAATACAGAATCGAAAAAAAGAACAGAAATCGCCGCAGGTACATCTATATTATTGTCATTAGCACGATATTAGCGTTTGCCGGTATATTTACACGTCAAAAGGCCATACTAACAGGAACCGCCATCCCTGTGGCATTGATTTCTGCTATTGAATTTGGCATTGGTCTTCTCACAGAATTCAGGTTGAGGGAATATTTCAGATTACTCAACAAAAAAGAAATCTCAAATCAGGGAAACGACATGATGTAAGCATGATACTGTTCCTTTGATAGTATTTTTTTAAGTTTAGCCTGTCTGGCGGCATTCAATTCGTTGAGCTTTTTAAACTGATCCTTGGAGGACAATTTGCTGCGGTTTGTATTGTAAACACCGGTTTCATATTCGACAAAAGCCGTAAACAAATCCTTGTACTGTTTGTCATCCAGTTTGAGGGACTTCTTAAGTTTGTCCACATTGTTTTTTGCAATGGATTGGGGCGTGGAATTTGACACTTTCCTGTCCTCATTGATGTGTTTGGGTTGTTCTTTCTGAGGGACGGCACCCTTCAGTTGTGCATTTGCATTAATTGCAAAAAAGAGAGAAATAAAAATCAACAAGAGCCTCATGCCTGATCTTTTGAATTCACATTAACAACGGCAGTTTTGCCTTTTTTGTTCCTGACCTTATATTTTTACCAGAAAATTATAAAATATGGGGGATTAAACCTACAGAAAATTTACTTTTGTTTCCTCAATTCCCAAAACGAGCTCACAAATCATGTCCAGGATCATAATCATAGGCCCGGCATATCCGCTCAGAGGCGGACTGGCCACCTTCAATGAAAGGCTGGCTCGTCAGTATTCGGATATGGGAAACGAGGTCATTATTTACACTTTTTCACTTCAGTATCCCGGCTTTCTATTTCCCGGAAAAACCCAATATTCGCAAAGCCAGCCTCCCGAGGACATCAGCATTAAAGTGGCCATAAACTCAGTCAACCCCTTGAACTGGTGGAAAACAGGCAGAGAAATCAGCCGACTTGAACCGGACCTTGTCATCATCAGGTTCTGGCTCCCTTTTATGGGGCCCTGTCTGGGCACCCTCGCCAGGATTATTCGGAAAAATAAAAAATCAAAAATCGTGGCCCTTGTCGACAATGCCCTTCCCCACGAAAAAAGACCGGGCGACAGACTTTTTACCGGATATTTTGTGCAAAGTGTGCATGGTTTTGTCACTATGAGCCAATATGTGCGTGAGGACCTCAGACAGTTTACAAATAAGGATGTTTTTCTGGCACGTCACCCTCTTTACGATAATTTTGGCAAAAAGCTGCCCAGGGAGGAAGCCCGTAAAATACTGGGTCTTCCTGAGGACAAATACATATACCTTTTTTTTGGCTTTATCAGGACGTACAAGGGACTGGACCTCCTGGTAGACGCTTTCCATGGGTCACCGGATGACAGCATTTTGCTCATAGCCGGTGAATTTTATGCCGGCGAAGACGAAATAAAGCAGCAGATAGAACATACACCGGTGCGTGACAGAATTGTGGCTCATACCCACTTTATAAACGACGAGGAGGTGAGTTTGTATTTTTCTGCAGCCGATTGTGTGGTCCAACCCTACAGAAATGCCACTCAAAGCGGGGTCACTCCCCTCGCATATCACTTTGAAGTACCTATGATCGTGACAAATGTCGGAGCTCTTCCTGACCTGGTGCCTGAGCAACTGGGCGTAGTCTGCGAACCTGACACCAAATCCTTGGCTTCAGCCCTTTTTAAAATCAGAGAAATGGATAAGCAGACTTTCCAAACTGCCATCAGGACAGCAAAAGCAGAACTTAGCTGGGAAAAACTTGTTGATTCCATTTGCCAGGCATCAAAATCCTGCTGACCATGGGCAAAATATATACAAGCAGAGCACCTCTCAGACTGGGCCTCGCTGGTGGAGGAACCGATGTCAGCCCATACAGCGACATATACGGTGGGGCGATACTCAATGCCACTATTTCACTTTTTGCGTACGTGGACATAGAAGAGACAGCTGATGGTCAGATAGTTTTTGAAGCCAAAGATTTCGAAAAAAGAGAGATCTATGACCTGGACCAGGAAATAGACCTCAATGGTGACCTTAATCTGCTCAAAGGTGTTTACAACAAGATCAAAAATGATTTTCCGTTTGGCACCGGCGGACTAAAGATTACCTCATACGTACAGGCCCCTCCCGGCTCGGGACTGGGATCTTCGTCAACCCTGGTTGTGGCTCTGGTAGGTGCATTTATAGAAATGCTTAATCTGCCTTTCGGCGAATATGACATCGCCCATTACGCCTTTGACATAGAAAGAAACTATATGGGTCTGGCAGGTGGCAAGCAGGATCAGTACGCGGCTACCTTTGGCGGCTTTAACTACATGGAGTTTTACCGCGATGACAAGACTATTGTCAATCCACTGAGAATCAGGCCCCACTACATATGTGAGCTGGAAAAAAACATCGTTCTATTTTATACGTCCAAAAGCCGCGAATCAGCCAGAATTATCGATGAGCAGGTAAAAAACGTACATGACAAAAAGGAAGAATCCATACAGGCCATGCATTATATCAAAGAGCAGTCTGTGATGATGAAGGAGGCCCTGCTGAAGGGCGAACTCCACCGAATCGGGGAGATTTTCGATTTCGGACACAGACATAAAAAACAAATGGCCTCAGGCATATCCAACGACCATCTGGATAATATTTACCGCGACGCCCTATTGGCAGGAGCCACAGGAGGAAAAATCAGTGGTGCCGGAGGAGGAGGCTTTATGATATTCTACTGCCCGGGGACCTCCCGGTATAATGTAATCAAGGCATTGAACAAATACCCAGGTAAAATCATTCCATTTGTATTCACTCAGGAAGGTCTTACCCATTGGGAAACACAAAACAACATATGAGCACTGTCGCCGAAATCAGGTCCATCATCGAAGCTTCCATTGCCGCCAAGACGGCCATCCTAACAGATATAGACCTGCAGCATAAAATATCTCAATGTGTTGACCTGCTTGTCACGGCTTTCAGCTCAGGCCACAGAGTTTACTTTTGTGGCAACGGAGGCAGTGCGGCGGATGCCCAGCACCTGGCTGCAGAATTTACCGGCAGATTTTACAAGGACAGAGCTCCATTGCCTGCAGAAGCCCTTCATACAAACACATCGTATATGACAGCTGTGGCCAATGATTACAGCTATGACGAGGTGTACTCCCGATTGATAAAAGCGGTCGGGTCCAAGGGAGATGTCCTGGTGGCATTGTCCACTAGTGGCAATAGCACCAATATCCTCATGGCTATAGATACCGCAAAAAAACTGGGACTCTCCGTGATAGGGTTTACCGGCCTCAGTGGCGGTGCCATGAAAGACCGTTGTGACATACTCATCAATGTACCTTCGGCTAATACGCCCAGAATACAGGAATGCCACATCATGACAGGACACATCATCTGTCAGCTCGTAGAACAAAAACTGTATCCCTGATATGCCATTGCCTGAAGCCATTATACTCGCCGGCGGTCTGGGCACTCGCATCAGGTCCGAGATAGGAGCACGCCCTAAATGTATGGCTCCGGTCAACGGAAAACCTTTTCTGCAATATCTGACAGATTACCTCAAAAATCAGGGAGTACCGCGGGTTATTTTTTCGCTCGGATTTGGAAGTCAGGAAGTTTTACAGGAGCTTCCCTTGATATGTGGGTCTCTCGATTATGACTATGTGGTCGAAGACCATCCCCTGGGCACTGGCGGGGCTGTCTCTCTGGCTTTGACCAAAGTGCGTGGCAAACAAGCATATATTATCAATGGAGACACTATGTTTACAGTGGATCTCACTCGCCTTTATAATTTCCACAATACAAGCCATGCAGCCATCACCCTGGCTCTTAAATCCATGACACATTTTGACAGATATGGCACTATAGATTTGGGTCCACACGGCCAGATAAAAGGTTTTTTTGAAAAAAAGATGATGGAGGCTGGTTTGATAAACGGTGGCATCAGTATCATAGCTATAAACTGGTGGCAGTCACTGGGCCTTGAAGGAACATTTTCGCTGGAAAAGGAAGTCCTGGAAAAATATTGTGTAACTGGCGAAGTCTATGGACTCGATTTTGACGAATATTTTATCGACATAGGAGTGCCCGCCGATTATAGAAAGGCAGCCAAAGAGTTTTCTGAAAAAGGTTTTAGGTAACATTGGCTCAAATCAGCCGTCACAATTACTAAGCAGACCATTATAGCCATATGGAGTTTATCAGTGTTTTTGATGTATTCAAGATAGGTGTAGGCCCTTCGTCTTCGCACACTTTAGGTCCGTGGAGGGCAGCGTCACGCTTTATGAAAAAAACAGAAACCGCCACACTTGAAGACGGCGACCGCATCAAAGTACATTTGTACGGTTCGCTTTCCCTTACGGGCAAAGGACACGCCACCGATCTGGCTGTAATGATGGGACTCGATGGCCATGATCCCGAAACCATAAGAACTGACAAGATTCCTGAATACGTTTCAAACATCAGACAATCCAAAATACTGATTCATGACAGTCACAAGATGGCATTTGACCCTGAGTCAGATATTATATTTGAGCAGGAGTATCTCGATTATCACGCCAATGGCATGGTGTTTAAAATTGTCCGAGGGGATAATACCATTTTCGAGCAGACATACTTTTCTGTGGGCGGGGGATTTATCATCCGCGAAGGAGAAAGCCTGGAAAGATACGAAAATGCACCTGTTCACCCTTTTCCTGTGCTGAATGGCCGCGAACTCCTGAACCACTGCAGCAAGTCGGGGCTATCCATATCTGAGGTGGTCATGAAAAACGAACTTATGGACCGCAGCGAAGCCGACATCACGTCCGGACTGATGAGGATATGGTCAGTGATGCTGGACAGCATGTACACAGGCTGTCACACTCATGGTTGCCTGCCAGGACCGCTGAAAGTAAAAAGGCGGGCACCTGAAATTTCTCAGCGGCTATTGCCTGAAGGCACCACATATCATGATGCCACCACCTGGATGGAAGCAATACGAAGCAGTCAACCGGGATTTCAGGACGTCTTAAAATGGGTCAGTGCCTTTGCCCTTGCCGTCAACGAGGTCAATGCCTCCTTTGGCCGCGTCGTCACAGCTCCAACCAATGGCAGTGCCGGCGTCATACCTTCGGTACTTATGTATTACCTCTGTTTTGTAAACCGTGAGGGCGGTCAGGATGAAATCATAAGGTATTTGTACACTTCGGGAGAGATAGGCAGCATTTTTAAAAAGGGAAGTACCATATCTGCGGCCATGGGAGGCTGTCAGGCAGAAATAGGCGTGTCATCGGCCATGGCTGCAGCGGGGCTCACTGAGTTGATGGGTGGGTCGGCCGACCAATGCAGCATAGCAGCGGAGGTAGCCATGGAACACCACCTCGGTATGACGTGTGACCCCATTGGGGGCCTCGTACAGGTACCCTGCATTGAACGCAACTCCATGGGAGCTGTCAAGGCCATCAATGCAGCCATCATGTCCCTGGACAGGAATCCCGAGGATGTCAAGGTACCCCTCGACAATGTCATAGCCACGATGTGGGAGACAGCCCAGGACATGAACAGGAAATACAAAGAAACTTCAGAAGGGGGACTTGCTACAGCCGTCAATGTCATTGACTGTTAAGCAGCAGGAAAACAATTCTTTACCTGGAGCTTATTTAGCGGCTTTTTTGTGGTCCTCCAGAAATTTGGCCAGGCCAATGTCAGTCAATGGATGATTAAACAGCCCCAGGATGCTCGACAACGGACAAGTCACAACATCGGCACCTGCTTTAGCAGCCTGAACAATATGCAGTGGCGAACGTATGGAGGCGGCAAGAATTTCTGTGATATATCCCTGTATGGAATATATGGAAACAATCTCTTCAATCAGTTTTATACCATCCCAGGTAACATCATCCACCCTGCCGACAAAAGGTGACAAATAAGTGGCACCCGCCTTTGCAGCCAGAATGGCCTGTCCTGCAGAAAATACCAGAGTACAGTTGGTATTTATTCCGTGGTCGGTAAAATACGATATCGCCTTTACACCATCGCGGGTCATGGGCACCTTAACTACGATATTTTCGGCTAGAGAAGCCAGCTTTTTTCCTTCAGAGATCATACCACTAAAATCCGTGGCTATCACCTCGGCACTCACATCGCCTTCCACTATTTCACAAATCTTTTTGTAGTGGGCCAGTATGTTTTTATCACCTGTGATGCCTTCCTTGGCCATCAGCGACGGATTTGTGGTCACGCCATCCAGGATACCGAGGTCTGCTGCTTCCTTAATCTGATCAAGGTTTGCAGTATCGATAAAAAACTTCATACAGAGGATATGGTGTGTGAGAAAAAAATGTGAGGAAACACACCGAGCCGCTCAACCTCCTACCCTTGCTGCATTTCTGCCCTGGGGGGGTTCGGAAGGAGCTGGCCGTATGCCCCTCACACCGCAAAGGTATGACTAATTGTACAAATAAAAAAGTCCGGCCCGAAAAAAGGCAGGTTCAGTGGTTTAAGAGTTATTGTAATTGTTGGTCTGTTTAAGGTTAGAATAAAGACCAAGAGCCGGCATTAAATCGGACTCTTCTGGCTTTTTTAACCAGCCCAAAGTATTGCCGTACTTCCATCCTCATAATACATTGTTAGTCAGTAATTTTACAAAAAAACTTTTTAACCTGTTTTTTGTTGGAAATCTGGTTTAAAGGCACTATTTTTGGTATTAATAATATAAGAGGTATGTGGCTGTTAAATCATTAATAATCAAATAACTGGCAAGATGTTTCGATTTGGATTATTTGTTTTTATGTTTTTACTGGCAACCGGTTCCGGAGCGGCTCAGATGACGATGCATAATTTTACTGTGACTGACGTAGATGGTCAGACTCACAACCTGTACCAGAATTACCTGGACAACGGCAAAGTGGTAGTCATCAAGTTCTTCTTTACCACTTGTCCTCCATGCATCGCCAATGCTCCCCTATGGCAACAAAAATATGTACAATGGGGCTCAGGAACTCAAAATGTTCAGTTTTTCAGTGTGACCACCCTCGGCAGTGACAACAACCCACAAGTCATCAACTTTGAAAATACATACAACCAGACCATGAAAGGTATCAG
>JAKQGD010000266.1 GCA_029573365.1 Bacteroidota bacterium
GGCGGCTGGTTGGAATAAATGACGATGCCTATGCCGGTAATCACAAAAAGGATGAGCAGAATGATAAACTCCTCACGCTTCCTTATTAAGTGATATATAAGCCCTATCAGACCAAAAATCAGGGGAAGGAAGTAATATGTATTTCTCGATTCATCATTTTTGATGGCATCGGGCAGCTGGTCCATGTTGTACAGTTTGTTTTCGTCTATAAACCCAATGCCTGACTGCCAGTTGCCTTTGGAGATGTCCCAGGGGAAATAGCCCTGCTCAGCCGTCTGGCGTCCCACAAAATTCCACATAAAATAACGGAAATACATCCAGTTTATCTGGTAGTGTAGCATAAACTGCAGGTTGTATCCCATGCCCGGTTTGCCCTTGCTGTCACCATTGAGGGCTTCACGCCACATCTTGTGGAGCTCAGGACGGCCCTGATCCGTATGTCCTATCCTGGGAAAGAGCATCTTGTCCCGACTGTCATACACATAATCAAATTTTTCGTCTACGATCTCGTATTTGTCACCCACTCTTCCATAGCGGGGTGTTCTTTTGACATCCTTAGGTTCTGCGTCGTAGCCGGGGCCGTAGAGCAGAGGACGTTCGCCATACTGCTCCCTGTTGAGGTAAGGCAGCAATCGGGTAGCATCGCTGGGTACATTCATGTTGACGGGGGTGTCGGCATTGGCTCTTATCACTACCACACCTATGGTAGAAAAGGCCACCACAATAAGTACGGCCGACAGTGCTGTGGTCTGTAAAAGCTGATTGCCAGCTACGTGGGCGTATCTGAGGGCAAAATATGCAAGTGCCGCTACGATGATGACGGTAGGTGCCAGACCCGAATGTATGGGAAGGCCCAGACTATTGACACAAAAGAGTTCCAGCCATTTCCACAGTGTAGGAATGCCTACGATCACACCTTTCATCACAAAGACGATGCCTACCACACCGAGGGCCATGGCTACAAGTGCACCTTTGAAGGTATGCTGTCTGTAATTTTTATAATATACCAGCAATGCGACGGCAGGAAGTGAAAGTATCGAAAGCAGGTGTACGCCCACAGACAGTCCGCTGAGAAACAGGCTCAGTACAAGCCACCTGTTGGAAAGCTGACTGTCGTCGATATAGTAGTATTTTGTTGCCGCCCAGATGGTCATACAGGTAAACATGGTAGACATAGCGTATACTTCGCCTTCCACTGCCGAAAACCAGACTGAAGTACAAAAAGCAGCAGTCAGACCGGCTACCAGGCCAGCAAATGTGAGTGCTATATTTTCATTGAATGTAGGTTCTTCTTCCCGGCCTACGAGGGCCAGTTTGCCAAACATCATCGTGACCCAGGTTATCATCACTGCGGCTACAGAGGTGCATATGGCCGACATCATATTGACGGCAAAGGCTATGTCCGCGGGATCATCAGAAAATACCGTGGCCATCCAGGCAAAGATTCTTCCTATGACTACAAAAAGCCCGGCTCCCGGAGGGTGGACAACCTGCAATTTATACGCTCCCAGTATAAATTCGCCACAGTCCCAGAGACTGCCCGTTCTTTCTACAGAATTATAATATACCACCAGGGTGACAATAAAGACAATCAGGCCGGCGACATTGGAAAATTTCTTCAATGACTGCATATGTTCAATTTCTTTTTGTTGTTTCCGAATTGAGCCTCAAAAATAATAAAATATCCTTACCTGCCTTGCCAAAAGGCAAGACGCTGACAAAATACAAACTCAGTGACTGTAATTTTTATTTTGTTTTTAATCATATATCGATAATATCTTTGTAATAAATACCCTAATGAACAGGAAATAACGCCTGTGTGAAAACCGTTTTAGTCATATAAATGTTAAGATGTGCTATGTGGTCTGTCATCAGCAAAACCAAATGTTTACCTAAAAAGCGATGAAATACATTATCATACTGGCTTTGGGCATCTATGCAATAAACAAGGTCTTGGCCTTGGTTTCCGGCCAACCTGCCACAAAACAACCCGTGTCGGAAAGAAAAACCGAAGACAGGAAAAATGATGACGAATATATTGATTACGAAGAAGTAAAATAGGCGGATGGACAACGGAGGCATGAAGACCGATTTTTCGAAGCTGAAAAAGTTTACTGATAAAAATGATTTTGACAGTAATTACAGCATCATTGATGAAACAGATGACTTTCTTGTTATCCTGAAAAAAAACGGCATAGCTGTGCAGGTGACCGACAAAGACAGTGATGACCTCGAAACAGTACTTAATGCAAAATACAACGAAAAGGTCCACGTACTCAACAGGATAGACCAGCCTGTCACGGGATTGGTTATTTTCGGCAAAAAAAAGGAATTTGCCGCTGCATTTACCGAGATGTTAAAGGCCCGCACCGTAACTAAAAATTATCTGGCCCTCGTATCAGGTAACCCGCAGCCCGGAACGGTGGTGTTGCAGCATTACATTAAAAAGCTCCACAACAGGGCCATGACGGCTGACGAGCAGGTAGACGAAAACTTTAAGGAGGCAGTGCTCGAATACAGGTTGTTACAGTCGTTTGACCGCTATCACCTGCTCAAGATTGACCTCAAAACAGGACGTTTCCATCAGATCAGGGCCCAACTCGCCACCATGGGCATGCCTATAAAGGGAGACCTCAAATATGGCTCTAAACGGCCCAATCTGGACCGAAGCATAGGCCTGCTTTCCTGGCAGCTGGAGTTTATACACCCCTTTACGGGAAAAAAGCACAGTTATGAGGCTCCTCTGCCCACAAACGATGAGCTCTGGAAACTCGTAAATCCCGAAAACCTCAAATCCTGAAACCACGGCAAGGAGCCAAACCATGAGCAACAATACGTACAACACATTTACGGATATAAATACACTCGGCGAGTTTGGGCTGATTAAGGCCCTGACGAGTGACATTGACCACTGTCAGCCCTCGACACTGCTTGGCGTGGGAGATGATGCTGCGGTCATACGACACGAAGGAGAAGTGAGCGTAGTATCTACAGACATGCTGGTAGAAGGCATACACTTCGATCTGATGTATACACCGCTAAAACACCTGGGGTACAAGTCCATTGTAGTCAATCTGTCTGACATTTATGCCATGAATGCCATGCCGACCCAGGTGACCGTGTCCATAGCCATTTCCAGCAAATATTCCGTGGAAGCTATGAAGGAGCTATACGAAGGGATATACACTGCCTGTCGCATGTACAAAGTGGACCTCGTTGGCGGAGACACGACCTCATCGCCCAAAGGTATGATCATCAGTGTCACGGCTATAGGTCATGCCAGGGAGGCCGACATTGTCACCCGCAAAGGGGCCAAACCCGGTGACATCATCTGCGTGACAGGTGACCTGGGAGCCTCTTATCTGGGGTTGCAGATTCTCGAACGCGAAAAACAGGTCTATCTGGCACATCCGGGCGTACAGCCGGAGCTGGAAAAAAGCCAGTACCTTATAGAACGTCAGCTCAAACCTGAGGCTCAGTCAGGGGCAATCGAATATTTCCGCAAGGCAGGCATACGTCCTACTTCCATGATCGATATATCTGACGGGCTGGCCAGTGAAGTGATGCACTTGTGCTCACAGTCTGGTACAGGGGCCTATATAGAAGAAGGCAAGGTGCCCATACACCCGGATGCCGAGCGTACGGCACTCGAATTTAACCTCGATCCCATCACATGTGCCCTGCACGGAGGAGAGGACTATGAGTTGCTATTTACCATTGACGAAAGAGACCTCGAAAAAGTAAGGTATATGCCTGATGTATTCATCATAGGCGAAATGACCGATGCATCGGATGGCATCCAGCTGCACACCACCGGAGGGAACATACATCCTATTACGGCTCAGGGATGGAACCACTTCCGTGAAAACTGAAGACCTAAAAACGGTAAAAATATTCGGCGAAAGCCGCTTAAATTTTATTGACAGAAGGATGAACGGTCAAATCTATGTTCGTTTAATATAAATAAACTGAGCCCCCAGTTCGCTGAGCACAAACAGACAGAGGTAGGTTTCAGGGTCTTTGTATGTGGAAATAAACTCATCAACCTTTTCCATGAAAATCAGTTTTTTGGTGACAAACTCTTCCAGGGTGGAAGCATTAACAGACCACCTGAGCTTGCTTCCGGCTTCTATGAGGGCGATGCCCATTTCCAGTTCTTGCTGATGCACCACAAAAATGGGATATTTTGATACGTTTTCGTTGATGATGACATCAGCTGCCTGTGACAGGATTTTCCTGTAGGGTGCCAATTCGTTTTCGAGTTCTAGAAATCTGGGTGTCTGGTTCATTTTATCAGCCTTAGGTTTGCCACACTCTCTATGTGGTGGGTATGAGGAAACATATCTACCGGCTGTACGGCTGTCACTTCGTATTTTGAAGCAAGGAGTGCCAGATCTCTGGCCTGTGTAGCGGGATTGCAACTGATGTAGACGAGCCTGGGTGCTGTAAGCTGAAGCAGGGTATTTACCACGTTTTCGTGCATGCCCTGCCTGGGCGGATCGGTGATGATGACGTCAGGCATGCCATGCTTTTGTATAAAATCCTGGTTCAGGAGATATTTGACATCGCCGGCGTAAAAAGTGGAATTTCGCACACCGTTATATTCCATATTGACCATGGCATCGGCTATGGCTTCGGGTATTTCTTCGATGCCGGTGACATGCTTCACCCTTGAAGCTATAAACAAGGCTATGCTGCCCAGGCCGGTATACAGGTCGTATACGTTATCGTCTGTGGTAAGCTCAGCAAAATCTGCCGCCACATTAAAAAGCCTGACCGCCTGCTCTGTATTGGTCTGGAAAAACGACTTGGGTCCGATTTTGTATCTGATGTCACCGAGTTGTTCTTCCATAAATGGTTTTCCATGGAAGGTTACTACTTCCTTGTCAAATATGGTGTCATTGACCTTGTCGTTGATGGCGTAGTTTAGCGATGTAATCTGCGGAAATTTTACGTGCATAACCTCGAGCAGGCTGACAATTTTTTCCTTGTCATCGTGGCCAAAAACGACGGTCACCATCCAGTCGCCCAGTGTAGAGTTGCGGACTATCATGTTGCGGAGCAGACCCACATGAGCCCTCAGGTCGTAAAACGTATAGCCATGCTCCAGAGCATAAAAGCGGACAAAATTCCTGATTTCATTGGACAGGTGGTCCTGCAGATGGCAGTCGTATATATCTATGATTTTGTCAAAAAAGCCGGCCTTGTGAAAACCCAGAGCTCCCGAGTGTATTATCTCGGCTCCCGAGGCGACTTCCTCATTGGTCATCCATCTTTTGGTCGAAAAGGAAAACTCCAGCTTATTGCGGTA
>JAKQGD010000269.1 GCA_029573365.1 Bacteroidota bacterium
TGGTGGGAAAACTGGACTGCAAAGGCAGGGTCATCATCGGGCCACAGGGTAGAATCGAAGGTGACATCACCTGCATCAATGCCATCATTGAAGGTACTTTTATTGGCAATATTAACGTCAAGGAGCTGCTCAGCGTCAAAGAAACCGCAAGCATTAACGGAGATATAGTTACCGATAAGTTAATGGTACAAACCGGTGCCGTCTTTAATGTAACCTGCAGCATGGGAGGACAAAAGCTTAAGTCTCTGGTCCAGAAGGAAGGTCCTTCACTTAAAACAGCCCCCTGATTTGGGTGAGTTGTTACCAGAAAAGCAAGCAGGCTCCGCCAGAAAGAAGGTACATTCCTATCTCAAATATTCAGGAATAGCCTTTCAGATGGCAGGCCTTGTGATAGCCGGCATTTTGCTGGGCAAGTGGCTTGATAACAAACTGGGTACCCCTAAGCCATTTTTTACCATAGGTTTGGTGTTGCTTTTTTTTACAGGATTTATGTATCGATTGTATGTGGACCTGACCCGCAAACCTGATGACCATTAAAACGCCACAGATTATCCCTACCATATAATCGGGGTGGTTACAAACCTGTCCTAGCATGGTTCAAAATTCAGGATTTTTCAAAGGATTTGTTTTATTTCTGACCCTGGCAGCAGCAGTTACAGTCATGCTCTGCCGCTATCAACCATTTAAACCATTTGTGACAATGTGCTGGATGGCCAATATCATCTTTGCATTGCATGCTGCGATTCTGTATCTGATACTCAGGAAGTCTTCATTGTCACCTGACCGTCAAAGGTTTCTCGGCGTCACTATGGTCAACATGTTGATTAAGATTGTAGTTTCCATAACTTTTCTGATTATCTACAAATTGCAAATGAAGCCCACAAACGGAAAATTCATCATCCCTTTTATCATTATTTACCTGCTTTACACTATTTTTGAAACCTATTTTATGCTCCGGCTGGCTGAGTTGAAACCAAAAAAGTCAAACCATGAACCTTAATGATTATAAAACCAAAGTGGAAGTGGAGGGCAGGACCACCTATGAGGCAGACCAGCTGGAACAGCAGGACTTTAGGATTATAGCCCGTGAAGGTGATAAGCTGAGAGTTATGCTTAACAATAAGGCCTACGACGCATATGTCAGGGCCTATGACCACCAGAAAAAAACTGCTATCCTCAATGTCAACGGATATAACTTTACCGTGATCATCCATGAACCCCTGGACCAGCTCATTAATGACCTGGGCTTTTTAAAGTCAGCCAAACATTCTGTCAAAGAAATACGGTCTCCCATGCCCGGACTGGTGGTCGGCATATATGCTTCTGAAGGCCAGTCAGTCCTGGAAGGTGACAAATTACTGAGCCTCGAAGCCATGAAAATGGAAAACATCCTTAAATCGCCCGGCGAAGGAGTCATCCAGTCTATTGTGGTCACAAAGGGCCAGAGTGTAGATAAAAACCAGGTGCTCGTTGTATTTGAATAAAATAGCTTGTATTGTTTTTTATCTGACTGTCAGACAACGGGTATGGTTGTCAGGGATTTTTTAAAGGCATTTGTTTGCCAAAGTGCTGAACCCAGTACTTGTCGACCTTGGCGACACCCATCTCAGTGACTCTCGGATGCATAAGCATGGTACAGTGCGAATAGCTCCGCTTCCAGTCTGACATAACCTCGTCAAAAGACATCTGCCCCTCGCCCAGATTTTCGCCGGCAACCATCCAGTTGTAACCTACCCTTTCGAGTCTCTGGCCTATATTGAGTCCATCATGCGAATAATGGGCAAAAAAGTTGTTTTTGTACATATCTTTTGCCTGTGACAAGGCACTGGTGTACAGCTTTTCATTCCATTGTACTGGAGGAACAGGCTCCATATATCTCCTTCCGCAATAACAACCTCTGGTCCTGATGCCATTGACAGCTTCGATCATGCTCTGCTGTTCGTCTGCACCAGGATGCTTCTCTGAGAGAGAAAACATTCCAAAGACCATTATTATCGCCAACCACTTCACTTATTGTTCTTTTTGGTTTTGTTTACAAACGGAAAAAACCATCATTCTGTTTTAATTATAACTCACTTTTAACTTTGTCTTAATCTGCAGGACTTTATAAATATGCTGCCCCAAAAACACCTGCGGAATCCCCCAGCTTTGGCTTGAAAAACCGAGTGTCGAGCCTGTGATTAAACACATGTTTCCTGGCTTCCTCCACGCCGAGGGTATACAACTCATCGATGTTGCCCACACCACCCCCTATGACTATAGCGTCAGGGTCCACGATATTAATAACCACTGCTATTGCTTTGCCAAAACTGGCAAAAAGACGCTCCATCGTCCGGGTAGCAGTCTCGTCGGTGCCTGCCCTGTATGATGCCACGATATCCTTTAGTGACATGGCCTGCCCGCTTACAGACTGGTAATACCTTTCGAGGGCAGGTCCCGAAATGACAGTCTCTACACAGCCCGTTCTGCCACAGTAACATTGGCCACCGGAATCATCCAGATGGTTATGACCCCACTCACCTCCGATACCCTGCCTGCCGCTGATTACCCTGCCGTCAACCACGAGTCCGCCCCCTACCCCTGTGCCCATAATGACCCCAAACACTACGCGGGCTTCGGGCATTTCGTCTTTTACGACTCCCATGTGGGACTCTGCAACAGCAAAACAATTGGCATCATTGCTTAGTCTGAAATTCAGTCCGCTCATTGCTTCCAGGTCTCCTTTGAGGTTTTTACCATTGAGAGAGGTAGAGTTGCAATTTTTCATCACACCGATGATAGGGTCCATGGTACCGGGTGTACCCATACCCACCGTCCCAGGTTCTAGTCCGGTTTCTGCTTTGAGCTGGTCAATCAGGAGCATGATCTGGTGGAGCACATGGTCATAGCCCAGCAATCCTTCCGTAGGGACCCGCTTCCTGGCCAGGATGCTTTGTTGCCCTTCATCCAGAACGATGCCTTCTATTTTTGTGCCTCCCAGGTCAATACCCCAAAGTGCCTTCATGTTTAATGATTTAACTGGCCAAAATTATAAAAAATCCAAATAGAAATTACCAACTGATAGGAATTAGATTTAAGGGCTCCAGCCTTCTTTTTTCATATTTTACAACGGAGATTACCTAAAATGAATCCTCAATTGAACTTACAAGCCCCCGTTATGTTTGAAATTGGATTATATTATAAAAATTTCCGTATCATGGCATCAAAGAATAACATCAGGGACATCGTACCCGGCACCGGCCTGGGAGATATAAAGTTTGGCATGACCCGAAAAGAGGTCGAGCGTCTGGCCGGAAAACCAGATGAAACAGAACACCTGCCCGGGTTAGATGACAACCCTAAAGATGATCTTGAGGTTTGGCATTACGACGAATATGAATTTTCAGTCATTTTTGATGCCGAGTATGACTGGCGGGTGGTTTCCATTTCTTTGAGCGATCCTTATTTTCACCTTTTTGGAAAGTCTATCATTGGCATGCCCAATGACCAGGCTTTGTCATTCCTAAAAGAAATGGATATAGAAATAAGCGATTTTGAAGATATGTCGGACGAGGACTGCTCTGACCTTCAAAAACTGGAATCAGATGCAAATGGACTCATCATGTGGATAGAAGAAGGCCGAGTATGCGAAATACAAATGGTGCCAGAAATGGAAGACGACGGCGAAACCTACAAGTGGCCAGAATAGTGTGCTTTATGTCCTTTTTCTGACATATTCGCAGATGAGCCTCATGCCATCAAGCGTAAGCATTTTATCCATCACGTCAAACAGGGATTGCAGAGGCTCTATCAGTGCCAACAGTCCTCCCGTGGCAATTATCTTGTAATCGGACCCCAGCTCTGCTTTTATTTTTAGTGTGAGCTCCCTGACGAGGCCTACATATCCCCACATAACACCTGACTGTATGGCACTGACCGTATCTGTGCCTATGGCTGACCTGGGCATCTCCAGGGGAACTGTGGGCAGCAGGGCTGTATTGTCCGACAGGGAAGCTATAGCCGTCTTTAGTCCGGGTGCAATAGTGACTCCTTTAATTCCCTGATCAATACTCACCACTGTAAAGGTCAAGGCAGTGCCAAAATCTACCACGATGGCATCTGTACGGTATTTATGTACTGCTGCATATGCATTGGCCACTAGGTCAGAACCTATCTCATAAGGTCTGGGGACGTACATATCCAGGCTTTTATATATGTCGGGATTGAGTACCAGGGGTTCATGGCCTGTTACATATTTCACCGCTTGTACTATAACATCATTGAGGTCGGGAACAACGCTGCTAATAACCGTAGATGAGACCTCAGAATATGCGACACCCCATTCCAGAAGAATGTTCCTCATGGCATTTTCATAATAGAATTCAGGCTGTACTTCTTTGGTTTCGTATCTGAATGTGTGGGTCCATCCGTTTTCCCTGTACAGACCGATGACTATATTGGAATTACCTATATCTATTGCAAGTACCATGAAGTATAATTGTTACGACAAATTTAGTCATTTTATTTATGAGCATTTTGGGCTTTAAGCCTAATAATTTCGCTGTAAATGACATCAGCACTGTCTTTCCAGTTGTAGGCTTTACATCTGCTGTAACCTTTGGTGATAAGTTCGGCCCTTTTTTGTTCATCGGTAGCCAGTATTTCCATAGCTGCACTTATCTCATCTATGTTATGAGGATCGGCAAGCAAGGCTGCATCGCCGGCAACTTCCGGCATAGACGTGACCGATGAAGTGATGACGGGTGTACCCACTGCCATGGCCTCCAGGATAGGTATACCAAAGCCTTCGAAAAAAGAGACATACGCCACTCCTCCCGCACCGGAGATAAGGCCATACTTTTGGGACTCGGTGACCTGCCCTGTCAGTATCACTTCAGGGTGCTGCTCAGCTGTTTGTTTTATTTCATGGGTTTTCCAGGCCATCCTGCCGGCAAGCACTAGCCTGAAACTATGGTTGTGCACCTTGTTAAACTTTAAAAAGGCTTTTATAAGATTGACAATATTTTTCCGTGGTTGCAAGGCCCCTACATACAGGAAATAAGGCTCTGTGGGATTAAGACTTGTATCGTACTCCGCTAAAGGTTTGTTTACGGCGTTGCCGGCAATCAGGATGCGGGAAGGAGCAATCCCAAACTGCCTGCTGATGTCATCTCTGACGTAACCTGAAACGGCAATCAGACTGTCAGCCCTTTTTAAAAACCGGGGTGTATTACTCTTGAAATAAACCAGGGACGTATCAGGTATATGTTGTGGATAATGCAGGTATGCCAGGTCATGTACCACCATCACTACCGGAATCCGGCTGCGGCAACTCAGGTAGGTCTCTCCACTGTAAAAAACATCTATGTCATGAAGCCAGAAATAAAAGGGAAGCATCACTTCAAACCACCAATACCAAAGTACCGGATGCCTGGCATGCCAAGGCACCACTACAGTCCTGACATTGGGCGGAAAGGAAAGTCTTTTTCCTGCTGACCTGTCGAGATAAAAGTAAAAAACGTCGTCCGGGTGCTGCTTAGCCATTGCACAAGTAGTCTCATAAATATAGCGGCTTATGCCCTCCATCTTTTCGCTCACCAGCAGTCTGCCATTGACCCCTATTTTCATCCCCATGCTACCAATAATTTTGCCAGGTTAAAGGTATGATAAAATGAAGGAGCATTACCATGCTTTAAAACCGGGAAATTCAAAAATTATTTTCATGGGGCAACGAAATCCGGCTTTTTTTCGTTTG
>JAKQGD010000282.1 GCA_029573365.1 Bacteroidota bacterium
CTGATGACCTCCTTCATGTCATAAGGATGCATAGAGTTTTCGGGTACGATATCTGTGAGTTGATCGCGGTATTCGGCGTCGGGTTCATAGGGTAGGGAGGCCGGTTTTTCTCTACAGTTTTGTGGCATGTAAGAAAGCAGTGTTTTTAGTTTTTCCAGACACTCGAGGTCATTGGCGGCGGTCAGGTGGGTCACACCGCTTTTGGTAGAGTGAGTGCTTGCTCCTCCGAGGTCTTCAAAGGATACTTCTTCATTGGTGACTGTTTTTACTACATTGGGGCCGGTTACAAACATATACGAAGTATCCTCCACCATGATGATAAAATCTGTAATCGCAGGCGAATAAACGGCACCGCCGGCACAGGGGCCCATGATGGCCGACAACTGTGGTATGACACCAGATACCTTTGTATTGCGGTAAAATATATCGGCATAGCCTCCCAGACTGTCCACGCCTTCCTGTATCCTGGCTCCTCCCGAATCGTTGAGTCCGATGACAGGGGCACCGTTTTCGAGTGCCAGGTCCATGATGCGGCATATTTTCTGGGCATGGGTCTCAGACAGGGCCCCTCCAAAAACCGTAAAGTCCTGGGCAAAAACATAGACAAGCCTGCCGTGTATTTTTCCATAGCCCGTCACCACACCATCCCCAGGAAACTGCTGCTTTTCCATACCAAAGTCATATGACCTGTGTTCCTTGAGCATGCCGACTTCTTCAAAGCTGCCTCTGTCCAGCAATAACTCTATTCTTTCCCGGGCCGTGAGTTTGCCTTTTTCGTGCTGCTTTCTTATTCTGTCTTCTCCGCCTCCCAGCAGTGCCTTCTTTTTTTGCTGCCTCAGCTTGTGAATTTTATCGTCCATCTGTTTCCGGAAATTTGTGGTTACAAAAGTAGGATATTTATGCTCATGGCGAAAATATTACCCTACCTAAATGTTGGAATTCCTCAGGCATGAGTGTCAGTATTTTTAATCTTTTTTCCTGTAATCAGACGGCTTAGTTTCTGATTAATTTGCCTGTAACGGTATGGTTTTTTGTAAAAAGGCGGTAGAGGTACAGACCCGGTGCAAGGCCGCTCATATCTAGTTCCAGGAGGTTTGTGTCTTTGTTGGCCATACTGCGGCTTACCATGGATCCGGAGAGGGTAAATATCTGCACCTCACCTACAGTATGGTCACCTGCGGTAGCAAACGACACCCATCCGGATGTAGGATTGGGGTATACAGACACTTCAAAAGGTGCGGGATCAGTCACCCCGGTGGTAAATTCCAGGGCTTTTCTGACGGCAGCCAGGGCATTGACCCTGCCGTAGCCATAAATAGGATTGGGAATGGACATGCCGGGTACATTGCCACACATGGTGGTATCGGTCTTTGCGTCAGCAGTAGATTCTATGATGTTTTCTATGACTTCCACACGGCCTGCCAGGGCTGGGTTGGCAGAGATGATCAGACCTACGAGGCCGGCTACATGGGGTCCGGCCATGCTTGTGCCGTTAAAAAAGGCAAATCCACCCCCTCTGACTACTGATCTGACGCCTACACCCGGGGCAGAAACGTTGGGCTTCAGCCTCAGGCTACTGTCTATGACTACAGGCCCACGGCTGCTAAATCCTGCTATCATGTCATTGCTGTTGGTAGCACCTACAGAAAAAGAGCCTTCAAAAAAGGCAGGTGGGCCTGTGACACTGCCACAACCCTCGTTGCCACTGTTGCCTGCCGATACGACTACTACTACTCCGGCAGCCCTAAGATTGTTTACTACTTCCTCCATGATTGCAAAATTGGATGGGTTGCAGCCCTCTTCTGTGCTGCAGTACCATGAATTGTTTATCACGTGGGGAGCCTTTGCAGGATCCGCATTTTGGCCGTTGAGGTCATAGGGTGCCAGCAACCATTCGAAACACTCGATGTAGGTCGTAGGTTGTCCCCATCCTCTGTCCATGTTTCTGCAGCCTATCCATCTGGCATCAGGGGCCACTCCTATACTGTTTTGGTCGTCTTCGCCCACCATGGTGCCCATGGTATGGGTGCCATGGGTATTGTCATCACATGGCTCTGCAAGGCTGTATCCGCAGTTGTTAAGCACGGAGTCCGGAAAGATGGGATTATTTTTATGGATGGCATCGTGCCAGTTGTAATTATGGTTAGTAAGGGTGGAATCCACATATCCGCGGTATTTGCTTTTAAGCGGGCTGACACCCCATTCGTACCCTGTATCCTGGCCGCTGATCACAACTCCCTGACCACGGTATCCGAGGGCCCACACGCTGTCGGCCTTGATCATTTTCAGCCCCCACTCGGGTTCTCCTCCTCTGGATGAGGAGAAATCCCGGCTTACTTCATAATCCAGCATTTTCATGGGTGTATTGTCAAGAACCAATTCTACATCATCCCTGTATGCTATCTCTTTCATAAGCTCCATACCTGAGGTCACCTTGATGGCATTGACGACATAAAAGGACTGATGAGGTGTATTTGTTGCCATAAGCAATGATATGACAGGAGCTTGTGTTTTTTCGGCTTTCGCCAATAAAGTGCTAAATACATAATTGCCCCTCTGCTCCTTGCTCCATGCGGCTGGCAGATGGCCAAATTTTACCCTGTCCTTCATGAGCACGATGTATTCCGCCCTGCCGCCTTTTTCAAAACGTTGCAGAAGCATAGGATCCACTCGGGAATACTGAGCCATTACAGAAATCCACCCCAAACAAACCAGCATACATATTACGGGAAACTTCATGTGCATATCTTTGAATTTGAAGGTGTAAAAATAAAAATAAACTTACAAACTTACAATGGTGCGGCTTGTTTTCAGTGTGTGCTTAGTTTTTTTATCAATATCCCGTTGATCGTTTTTATTGTATCAGACAAATTTCCATCGTCATTGATTAAAATTGTATAACCATCTGCCATGAGACCTTCAATTGTATTTTTGTCCGGAATATGAGGATAAGCTGTCAGGTCAGTATAAAACATCGCTTCAACCGGCTTGTCATAGTTAAACAATACCCCATTATTTATTTTCTCATTTTTTAGTTTTCTGAGGTCAACGGCCCAGTCAGGATTTCTTTCTTCTCTGTTAAAAGGTTTTACTCTTTCAATCATGTAACGTACCGGCAATGCAATCAGCAAAAATAATAGCAAATTAATAAACCATTTCCCAATGTACTTTTTTTTGTCTTCTTCCAGCATGAAAAAAAACTCAGCAGTTATCATAAATAGTGCTGGCGAAATGAATAGAATATAGCCCTGCATTTTAGTTTTGGCTGCGGAAAAGAAAACTAGCGGAATCAAAATCCAGATTGAAATAGCAAGATTTTTTTTATTTTGTATATTATCAATTGTTTTCCATATAAACCATATTAATGGCAGGTAAATTAATTCTCCGTAATTAATTCTTATTCTGTCCAGATAATAATAAAAAGGTCCCGTTCTTTCTTCAAGTACTTCAGTAATGTGCCTTAAATTATAGCTTGATTCCCATTTGGCTTCGGCTGGAAATGTATGAAAAATATAAATTTGCCAAGGTAAAAAAATAGCAATGGCAGTTGTTAATAATATCGTTAGCTGCAGTAAAATTTCTTTAGGTTTAAATTTGCCTGAATCTGCTACTATTAAAAGCCAGATAGGAACAATAATAAAACCTTGAAAATATTTGGATAAAATGGCAGCCCCCAAGCAGGCCCCGGTTATAAAATTGAATGCTATTTTTTGATTTTCAGAAAACAGAATGCTGAATACTATTGCCAACTGAATAAAAAATAAAAAGAAAATGTCTATATGGTCAGTAGCAACTCTTCCTGCGGCCAATTCTATGATTAAACCATTGATGGAAAATAAAAAAGATGTGAGGTATCCTGTTTTTTTATTGAAGAAATAATTTCCTATAAAAAAGGAAAAATAGATTCCGGTAGCGGATAGGATGATGGAAGGAAGTCTTAATGCTATTTCATTAATACCAAACGCCCACATACTTGCTGCCATGGTCCAAAGAGGCAAAGGTTGCTTGTGAAGCCAGATGTGATTTGCCGTCCAGTTTCTGAAATCATATGGAAGAACAGGATTGTCATAAAGAGTAGGTGTTAAGGGATGTTTGATAAGATTTTTAGCTACCAGTGCGTGGTACCTTTCATCCCAGGTGTGCAAAAAAAAGTCCGATGCAGTGTAAATTTGCAGTGCTATTCCACACAGCATCAATAATAATACAGCAATTGTAAAATTTTGCCTTTTGTAGCACATATACGAAAAGCTGTATCCTGCCACACTTAGAATGATGATTGGGATGGAATAATAAAGGTTGTTCATCTAATTTATTTTCTCCCCATAAGTAGCTAGCTACAGTTTTACATCAGCCCAGGGGCCATTCCTTAAAATATTTGATAAATATCTTGGCCAGATTTTCGGCATCTGAGATAGCCCTGTGGTGTACCCCCGTAAATTCGAAACCCTCCATTTTGACGGCTTTTTTTAGTCCGGGTTCTTCTTTGAGGTTTCTAAGTGTTTTAAAAGCGGGTTTCAGATTAAAATGGTGGTCCAGCCATTCTGTATCAAGGCGGTGCAGAACGCAGTCCTGACGCAACTGTTCGCGGTCATATTTACCCCATGAAATGAGCGTATAACTCTCTTCGTCTACACCGACCCAATCCATAAACTCCACGATAACGTGCGGAAAGGTCCTCGAGTGATCTATGTCTTCCTGGGTGATAGACGTAAGTTTGCGACAAAAATCAGACAATACTGGGTTGACCGTGGGTTTTACAAACCGTGTAAATTTTGATTTTACATCTCCGTAATCATTGACCATCACAGCTCCTATTTCTATAACCTCATTTACTCCGTGGGGAGGCCTACCTAACCAGCACGATGCTTCCAGATCAAAGATAATATAATTCATTTTACAGTTTTCTAAGTTTACACTTTTGGCCAGCCCAACGTCTCCTCCATGTGGTAATTTGTAAGTCTGTTGTGATAAAAATAAAGCAATCTGATGTCTTCGCAGTATAGATGTCCTTTTTTATCCATCTTCAGCACCTCGCGTTGATGGTAAATGCCTATACCTGCCAGCCCCTGCTCCATGACCAGATCTGCGGTGCTCCAGTTTTCGTCAGACAGAGTGACTTCACCTTTTCCTGCCAGCTCGGCTATATGGTTGACCACCTTTGTGACCCTGGCATTGAAATCCTCCTTGTCTATGGTAAATTTCCTGTTGCTTTGATTCATAAGATTTAACAGACCGGACGCTTCGTATTCAGCATATAAGCTGTGAAAAGCGGAATAAGCCACCACATTGGTAGTCAGTATGACGTTAAATTTCCGGTAAGACCTCACCACGGACTCGCCCAGCAGCCTGGCATATATTCCCTCTCGCTGACTGTTGTGTGTTAGTTGGCCGTCTAGCTCAAAATAACTTCTCATATCCACGACATTGCCAAATTTGTCATAACTCCTGCCTTCGGCATCTACCCTGTTTCCAAATACATCAAGCGGGTCTCCAAAGGACATATACACCTCAGATGACCTGGTATAAAGATCCCGTAAGAAGTGTAGGATGCTGCTAAAAGTAGGGCCCGACATCCGGGTTCTTTTGTATTTTTCTTTGCCGACAGACTGCAGATGCTGATCTATGAGATGCGGGGCCTCCAGCACGAAGTTGTAGCCCAGATTGAGCGGCACCACATAGACTTTGCGGCCGTCGTTTTTTTCTATATGAAGTCTCTGAGCCTCTATGACCGAGCTTATGAGTCCCAGTTTTAGCTTGGTTTCTGTCTCTCCACTTCGGGATCGCGTACCTCCTGGAAAAAACAGGCAGTTGACACCCTCAGTTACCGATATAGTTGCCATGGATTTCAGGCACTCTAAGTAAATCGGATTTTTTTTCCTGCGGTCCACTCTGAAAGCTCCCAGACGGTCTATAAAATAACCTACCAGTTCTACATTGAAAAGATTTAGACCTGCACCATACGAAAAGGAAGGCAGCCCCACGTTGGTGTCAATACTGTATCCGACCATAATGGAATCCAGGTTTGAATAATGTGTGGGCATCATCACGACCGTACCTTTTGCGAAAAGCGTCCTGATGAGCTCAACATTGCCTTTGATCTTGATCCTGTCTTGCAGGGCTTTTTTGCTGCCCCACCTCCACTGGCCTTTGGAAAAATAGCTGGAAAATATACGCTTGAAAAAAGAGGTCAGAAATATCCTTGAAAACTGAAATGCCCTAGGGATAAAATTACCTACAATTTCTTCCGAATATCTGTTGACTATCCTTTTTAGGACGGCTTCCTCGGCATCTGCCCTGTCTTCCCTGAGGGAGGCTGCTTCCAGGTCTGCGGCTATGGATTTCCAGTAAGCTTTTTCGTCTGGCGGGTCCACTTTCCAGGGCGTCAGCTTGATACGCTGATTTTCCATGTATATGGCCTTGGTAATCAGGTCCTGCAGATTGTTGCCGTGTACGGATATGAGCTGGGCAGTGACATATGCATTGAGCCTTTCTATAAAAGCACCCCTCTCACGACTCTGCCTGGCGACGGGCCAGTCTGAAATCTCAGGTATGATATGTGGAAATATCTGATTCATGCCTGGCCTTATGATTGTTTTGTTTCTTTCAATGTAACATTAATAAACTCCGTGATTTCATCCCTTCCGGCTCTGGTCACAGCACTCGTAACAAAGTGAGGAGGCAGCGACTCCCACTCTTTGAGTAAGGCTTTCCTGATGGCACTGACATTTGAAGAAATCTGGGAAGGTCCCAGCTTGTCTGACTTGGTAAAGACCAGGCAGAAAGGCACATTGTGTTCGCCACACCAATTGATAAATTCCTTGTCTATTTTCTGGAGTTCATGTCTTATGTCTATCAGAATAAAAGTACAGACCAGTGTCTCCCTGTTTTTAAGATAACCGGTAATCATGGAGCCAAACTTATCCTTGACAGACTTCGAAGTTCTGGCGTACCCATAACCGGGTAAATCCACCAGATACCACTGGCTATCTATCAAAAAGTAATTAAGCATCTGAGTTTTTCCGGGCGTACCAGAAACCTTAGCAAGACTTTTCTTATTGGTCAGCATATTTATCAGGGACGACTTGCCCACGTTTGACCTTCCTATAAAAGCAAACTCCGCCCTGCTATCGTCAGGACAAGTTTTTACGCTTGTAAAACTCCCTGTAAATTCCGCTAACTGGATATTCATATCGGCATCCTTTTTGATATATTACAATAAGGCCTAATGGGTTATATTGTAAATATCAATGCAATAGATTCAAAATCAACACTTTGAAAAGCCTGAAACCAATAAATTCGGGTTAATCAAAAGTTAAATAGTGTGCAAAACTAACCATTTTTAAGCCAATATTCCGTTTAACCGCAAATAAGTTGTCAATTTTCGAATTGTAA
>JAKQGD010000279.1 GCA_029573365.1 Bacteroidota bacterium
TACCTTCTGTGCTGACTGTGAGCGGGTAGTCCTGATACTGTACCACACTCAGATTTTTTTCGTCCACCACAAAACTAAAGGGTGCTGCCTTGCTGTATTTTTTGTCATTGTTTATGATCCTGGTAGTGCCTTCCCTGAGTATGCTGGGTGCCGCAAAGAGCAACACCAGCAGCAGCATAAACGGAGGCAGGGCATACCTCAGGTACCTGCGATTTTTACCCAGGTCTATGGCAGACTGGAAGGGTACAAGCCTGATGGCCTGCGTTTTTTGTTCTATGCTTGCTTCTATCAGTGCACTGTGGTTTTCGAGGGTTTCCTGCTTTTTGAGCTGCAGGATATTGAGCAGCTTGTCTTTGACATCGGCAAAATGGTCGCCTATAATCAGAGCTGCATCCTCGTGGCTTATCGTTTTTCCCAGTCTGAAATACCTCACCAGCGGATCCACTACCCAGTACCCGAGAGCGGCCAGCGAGACACCTATAAACGAAAAGAAAAACAACTTCCTCACACCTGTAGGAAAATAAAACTGGTATTCCAGCAGGTTAAACAGCAGGAACAACCCTACCACCACTCCGACGGTGTACAATCCTCCCTTTATGAGCCTGTTTATGTAGTATTTTCGGATAAATTCATCCAGCTTGCTGATCAGCTGGTTATAACTGCTACTCTTTGCACTCATTCTTTGTATCCTGTTGCTACGTTTATTTTATTCAGCAGTAGTCTGCCTTGATTTACAAAAAAAGTAAACACATATCATCGCATGTTCGTTCAATCGTTGACTCTCAAACACACCATGCCGGTTTAAAAAAAAATAAAGTTAGCGTATATTTTACAATAAGTCAAGAGGCACACTTCAAAATATGCATGTCAGCTGCCAGACTTACTTGGCATTAACATACATTCAGAGTGATAGGGTTGTTTAAGGTTCATTTTTAGGGAGTGCCCCCGTCCTTTGTGGGCCGGGGTCGGGCCATCCGCTGTATGCCGGCATGCCGCTTCTGTCCCTCACTTGTTTTACTTCAGGCTTTACTTGATGTCGTTGTATCTTTCAATAAGCATGGGGTCCTTTTCGTTTTTGACTATGTCAGAGATGATATCGCTCACTTCCCCAGCCAGTAGAGCAGCCTCGGCTTCGCCGGCGTCGACTCTGGAGCGGAGGTCCTCGGCGATCTTGATCAGTGTGCTCATGGCCATATACTTACGGTACACATTGCCGGTTTGGGCTCCTGCTACATTGCGGAGGAAGGCTGTGCTCCTTTGGAGTGTTGGCAGGCTTTTGCCGGCCAGGTAAGTGCCATAGCTGCCATAATAGTCAAAGATATAATTGGTATTGACCTTGCGGGCTCTTTCTTCGATGTAATCCAGTGATTCAGGGCTTTCGTCCTGCAGCAGCCTGACCAGTGTACCTGAGAGGTAGTCGCTGTCTTCGTTGCCAAATCTCCGTATCAATCCCTTCGCAGACATTGGATCTGCGGTACCTACGGCCTCGATGGCCATTTGCAAAACCGGATAGGCCTTTTCTGTGCGGAGTATTTCCTGGCACAGTGGCAGGGGGTCGTTATCAGGCATATTGAGCAATCTTGCAAGGGCAGCACTCCTGACCTCAGAGTGCGGATCGGTGACTGCCAGAATTTTTAGTTTGTCAGAATAGCTGGAGACAAGGCTGTCGGTGATGGCACCTATGCCCATCGTGCGTATTACATAAAATCTGTCTTCGAGGGCTTTGCTGATGAGTGCCGGATTGGATTCTCCTGTGCTTGTAAAAGCCATGATTTTGTCCATGACATTCGGCGAAAGCCGGAATTGCTCCTCATACTGTTCCTGGGTTTTGTTTTCGTTTATGAGGGCTAGCAGGTCATTTTTTCCGTCCAGGACATAGGTCACAGGGTCTGCTTTGAGGTCCTCTATGAGGATACGCTGGTTTACATCTGTGATGGTGGCAGGGTGGTGGGTGACGCTGCCATCC
>JAKQGD010000296.1 GCA_029573365.1 Bacteroidota bacterium
TACACATTGCTAAATCCCTCAGTCGAAAAAAGCTGTTCGCAATACAGGGAGCCATCCGGTTTTCTGTATTGTGTATGACGCTTATGGGGTATTTTTCCTAAAGTGTGGTAATGCATATTAATTGTGTTTTGACAGATTTCCAAAGATTATGTTTAACGTTTTGTCCAGGTGGGCGAGGTCCTCGTTGCTCAGTCCGGCATAGGCTTCTGTTCTGAATTCACGCACTAGCGGATAGATGCGATGATAGATGGCCTGGCCTTCTTCTGTGAGCCTGATGATAAACCTTCTGCGGTCGTTGATGTCAGGTGTCCGCGACGCTAGTTTTTTTGAAACCAACAAGTCTATCATCCTTGTGATGGTAGGTGCATCTTTAAAACAAAGCTCTCCGAGCTCCTGCTGACTCAGAGCATTGTGTCTATATAACATGTTTATTACCACCCACTGATCTACAGTGACATCTATCTCCGGGTGCAGCAGCAATATCCTGGAAAACGACAACTTCATCAGCTTGACAGTTTTTTCAAGCGTAAATCCTGACATCTCCAGCCTGCCATCCATCTTTTTGGTCTCTAAAATATTAAACATAACAATGATTAGTGTGCTAATTATTTGCAAAACAAAGAATATTGTTGCACATGACCAAACATTACCAAATTTTTTTTTATTATGCTCTACACTCTTGAATAAGAGATGGATTAAAAAGTTTTGTTTCCTCAATTTAGGCCAAAAAAAAAGCAGCTTCCCCGGTAGGAGGAAGCTGCTTTAGGTATGGTTAAGTATATCTTAGGTTAGTCCAGCGACTGATTGTCCGTGGAGGCCCTTTTAACCAATTCCTGGTATTCTAAAGGTGACAAGCCGTCGAGGCAGTAATCTATAGGATTGATGGCAACACCATTAAGCCATACTTCGTAATGGCAGTGAGGTGCTGTGGATGTGCCTGTACTACCCACCTTGCCTATGGTTTGGCCTTTTTTTACGATTTCACCTTCTTTGACATTGATGCTGTGCATATGTGCATACAAAGTTTTATAGCCAAAGCCATGGTCTATAAGTACATGTTTTCCATAGCCGCTGCCTGTTTTGTTGATAGAGACAATTCTGCCGTCACCAGTAGCCTGAATGTCGGTACCCTGTGGTGCGGTAAAGTCTATACCTTTGTGGAACCTTCTAAGTTTGTATATAGGATGGATTCTGGTACCAAATCCTGAAAGAAACTTAACATCCTTTTTAAGGGCGGTCTCCCTGACCGGCTTGATAGATGGGGTACTTGCAAGCTTTTTCTCTTTGGCTACAGCCAATTTGTATAAGCTGTCAAGTGATTTTTTTTGCAGGTCTATTTTGAGTTTGAGTTCGTCTACCTTGTTGAGGTTTTCTTTGATCATTTTACCTGTCTCCTTGTAGTTTTCTAAGTATTCGTATTTGTCATGACCTCCGATACCACCGTTCCAGATGCCTTCGTCCATAGGTTTTACACCGAGTATCATTCTGTTTATCTCACTGTCCTTTTCGTGAAGGGATTCAATTTTTTGTGAAAGATTGTGGTAATCGTCAGTAAGCTGTGAAAGATAAAATTCCAGTTGCTCCTTTTCCTTGGTGATTACCTGCTCCTTGGGTGTGGGGAAGTACTGATAGGCCAGTACAAACATAAGGACAGCGGTCAGTACAACGGCAGACATAAAGTACAAACTCTTCCGGAACTTATCCTTCCGCGTTAGTTTGTGTTCTTCATATGTAAGTGTATGCTCGTTGTAAACGTATTTTAAATTCTTCATTCGAGTCTACGGTTATTTATTAACAATCCCAGGTTGGAAGGGAATGTCAGAAAATTCGGATACGTTACAAACTAAAAACAGGGTAAAATTAAATTTTATGAATATATTAACCAAACAATCTCAGCTGTAAATTTTACAATCAAACCACTTTTTTACCGCTGCATAAGACAGAATTTTCTAAGTGCCTGAGGGCAAAATAATAACCAATATCGAAAAAGTATAATATAATCTGACCTGCCATATAGGCTTGTTAAGCGTCCGTATGCCCGGAAACTTTTTATTAAGGTTTGGTACTGGCTTCTTCGTCGCTGATTGATGCCATTTCAGATCTGCCTGAGATATTGTTGAGTTTAAAGAGCAGTTTGTCTCTGTGCTCAAAAAATGCCGGCAACTCTGTCATGTTCATTGGTTGGGCAGAAGGGAGTTTTTCCTTCAGGTGGTTGACCTGGCGGCCGTTTTTCCAAAACCTGAAGCATACATGAGGCCCAGTAGCCAGTCCGGTAGAACCTACATAACCTATGGTTTCTCCCTGCCTGACTCTGGAGCCGTTCTTTACACCTTTGGCAAACCGGGACATGTGCAGATACTGAGTTTCGTAAATATTATCGTGCTTGATTTTGACAAATTTGCCGTTTCCTCCGGTGTACGAGGCTGCAGTGACCACACCGTCAGCGACAGCACGTATTTCAGTTCCGTAAGGTGCCGCATAGTCTGTGCCCAGATGTGGGATCGTTTTGCCTTTGATAGGGTGAAACCTCCTGAGATTGTAGCTTGATGAAATGCGGGAAAACCTTACCGGTGCCTTGAGGAAGGTCTTCTTTGCGGGCCTGCCTTCAAAATCAAAGTACCCTTCTTCGTCTTTGGTTTTATACAGGAATGAATAGTTGGATCCGTTGTCATTTATATAGCAGGCTGCAATAAGCCTACCTACGCCTACACTCTCTCCATCGATGTATTTATTCTCAAATATGAGCTTAAACTCATCGCCATTGCGGGTATGATAGAAGTCTACCGAACTGGAAAGGGCATCTTCCATCAGGTCTATGATAGATGGATGGATGCCTTTTTCCTGCAGGGCTCCCCATAACGAATTGGTGATTTTACCCTGAATGGTTTCTTCGCATGTTTCTACTTTTTTCTCTACCAGCTTTACAGAGACACTGTCCCTGAGGTCACAAACCACATATTTGTACTTGTCTGGTTCGTATACGATAGCCACAGGCTTGTCGTCGCATTCGTGCTTTTTGATCACATGATATTTTTCTCCGGGCCTGATGCTTCTTATGTTAAATATTTCTCTGGCCTCATGCTCGAGCAGGAGTATCAGATTGGTAGTCAGTCCGTTTTCGCTTAGGATGTTTCCAAAAATCTGATTTTTGCGGATGACGTTATTTTCTATATGTACAGAGTCAGGATTAAAGCCAAAAACCAAAGGTTTGGCTTGTATATTACGGCTTTCATTCTGGTCTGATACCGGCAAATTATGACTTATAGAATTGTGATAGCTGTATATCACTGCAGAAGCTATTGCCAGGGAAAAAATAACATCAGTTATTCTCCTCCCCAGCTTTTTTGGCTGTGGTGGTGTAAGTTCCAATTTCTTCTGGTTTACGGTAAAGGAATTGTATAAAACCTCTTGATGTCAAATTGACACCGCAAGATAAGTCCAATGTCCTGATTTTACCAAGTTTTAGTTGTTAAAAATTACATTGACGCAAGTTTTTTACAAATAAAAAACAATTCGTTGCCTTGTCTTGGAGCCACAGAATTATAACACATGTCAATGGAATGTATGTGTAATTTATTGCCAAACAAAGACCTGTATTCATCTATGTTTCCGCCAAAAGGTGGTCCTTCCTTGCCAAACTCTGAAGCAAACAAAAGACCCGCCAGTGTGCCCCCTTCTGCCAGCAGGTCTGCCATTTTATCTACATACGCCGGCCTAAGGGCAGGGTCTATCGCACAAAAAAAAGTCTGTTCCAGGATCAGGTCATACTGCCCTTGCAGACAAAAGAAGTCGTCTGTGAGGTAACTGATGCCATCTTTGCCAGACATCAGAGCTTTTGACCTTTCAATGGCAGACGGTGATATGTCACATATGGTAATGTCTCGGTAGCCACAGTCATGGAGATAAGCGGCATCACTGCTGTCTCCTGCCCCCGGTATCAGCACCCTTGCCGAGCGGTCCGTGTGCTGGTCTATATAGTGACAGATAGGAGGAGAGGGGCTGCCCAGGCTCCAGGGAGTGTCTTCGGTGAGGTATCTGTTTTCCCAGTAATGGCGATCGAGTTTTTCAGACATGGGATATAATTCTGTATGATTATCGGACGATTAAACACTCAAACACACAATTGGGTTAATTTTGCGGACCACAATAATAGTATAATGACCTTAAATTTTGGGGGCAGGCTGATTGCTACGGACAAACCCATCGTGATGGGCATCCTTAATCTGACCAATGATTCGTTTTATGAAGGATCCAGGGTCAGCGACCCTGCGTCATTGGTCACTCAAGCAAAAAAAATGATTGAGGAAGGTGCGTCCATCCTTGACGTTGGTGCCATGTCCTCCAGACCGGGAGCACGCATAACTGACGAACAGGATGAAATAAGGAAAATAGTGGAAGCTGTAGGAATACTCATAAAGCAGATTCCTGATGCCGTCATTTCCGTAGATACACTCCGTAGCTCTGTGGCAAAAGCAGGACTCGATGTAGGGGCTGCTATGGTCAATGACATCTCTGCGGGTGAATACGACCCTCATATGATGCCAACCGTGGCGGCCTACAATGTGCCCTACGTAATGATGCATATGAAAGGATTGCCTGAAAATATGCAGTCAGACCCACAATACAAGGATGTAGTGCTGGAGATCATGTCGTATTTCAGCCGACGGATTGACACTGCTTTGCAGCATGGCATCCGCGATGTCGTCCTCGATCCCGGTTTTGGATTTGGCAAGACCATCAGTCATAATTTTGAAATTTTAAAATCGTTTGAAGCATTCCGCATCTGGGACAAGCCGCTTCTGGCAGGGATCTCACGAAAATCTATGATTTGGAAAACCCTGGGTACCGACGCCGGCCAAACACTCAACGGAACTACAGCACTCCATATGACTGCACTGGCCAAAGGTGCCTCTATCCTGCGTGTACATGACGTCAGGGAAGCTGTCGAATGCATCAAACTGTTTGAGTTCCTCAAATAACCCTTCTTGTGCAATACAAAGAGTCAAATTTTTAATTGATTATTTTATCAGGGTTTTCATGGATGTTGTAGGATGATTTCGTGCCATGGTAATCAACCAAAATGGTCGTAACTATCAATAATGAAGTGTTAAGAATCCAATTTGCCTTTACAATTGTTTAATTTTAGGCGTTTAATCAGTATTGCTCTTTCAATATAAATGCTGGAAGAAGGACACATTAAAACAACAGAACAGGATTCTGGCCCGCAGGGTCGGGGTAGTGGTTTGTTCAAATGGGCAGGAAGAGTCCTCCTGATTCTTATGGTATTGCTCATTGTTGTCGTGACGCTCCTGCAGTTTTCCACTGTACAAACTTGGCTTTCTGCGAAAGCTACAAAATACATTTCCGAAGCTACCAATACCACGGTCACAGCCGAAAAACTTAAGGTCAGCCCTTTTGATGGCATAGTGCTGCAGGATTTTTCCATCATAGATGCTTCTGGTGACACTCTGGTGGCCGGCGATGCTTTGAACGTTTCACTGCGAAAAAACCTGTTTTACCTGATCAGCAATCAGCTGGACCTCAGTTATATCGGGGTCAAAGGCATAAAGATGCACATAGTGACAAGCCAGGGTGACTCTAGGTCAAATCTGACGAAGTTTATTGACAACCTTTCGACCAATCCCAACAAAACAAAAAAATCCCCCTTTGACTTAAATGTCAGAGAAATAGACCTCTCTGACATAAGCATCGTGAAAGATGACAGAAACAAAGGTGTGATGGAAACCATAACCCTCAGGGGTGGCAATGTGGACATCAATTACCTAGACCTTGCCTGCAATGATTTTGACATAAATTCCATCGTCCTCGACAGGCCGGCCTTCCAAAAAACGACTTATGAGTATGCCTGTCACATAGAGGATGAACTTGCTCTGGAGCAATCGGGCCCAAAGACAGAAAAGCCATCAGTAGGAGAGCCCCTTACCATAACCCTGCGGGAACTGGCCATCAAAGAAGGTCGTTTTGGCATAGCCAATAAATTGTTGGTTCAGGAAGAAAAATACAGGCAATACCTCGATTACAATAATTTCAGTTTTGAAAACATAAGTCTGCTTATCAGCCAACTGAGCCTGAGAAACGGTACCGACCTCATGGCTAAGCTGGAAAACCTCTCAGCCCGTGACCATACCGGTTTTGAAATAAGGAACATCAGCTCAGATACCATAATGTTTGATCCCTCCACTGCCGAATTTAAGGGACTCAGCGTCGACCTGGGAAAGTCCCGACTAAGCAGATATTTCAGGATGAGTTATGCAGATCTATCTGCTTTTTCTGACTTTACCAACAAAGTGATTCTGACGGCTCATCTAGAAAACTCAACGGTCAGGATGGAC
>JAKQGD010000298.1 GCA_029573365.1 Bacteroidota bacterium
TTTTGGTTTTGGCCTCAGTTACTCAAGTTTTGAATACCTAACCATGCAGCAGTCACTCGACACATTACGGGAAGGCAACACAACAACTTTGAGCATAACCATACAAAATACCGGATCAGTAGAAGGAGACGAAGTGGTACAGATCTATGCAAAACCTGTATACACCATCAAAGCACAGCCGGTCCTGCAGCTTGTGGGGTTCCAGAGAGTAACGGTGCCTTCCGGCTCAAAAAAGACCCTTACTTTTGATATAAACGGAAGTATGTTTTCACACAATTATGGAGAGGAGAGATGTGAAATATACTCTTTATTTGCAGGGAGCAGCTCCAGAAATCTCAGGCTGAAAACATCGATTTTTTTAAAATAAACGAATATCAAAATTCAGGTTACATATTGAATTGCACGGGCATGGTATAAACCACCTTGGCTGGCTTTCCATTTCTGGTACCAGGCTTCCATCGAGGCATGTTTTTAACTAGCCTGATTACTTCCTGGGTTATTTCTTGTGATATGCCATTAAGCATTTTAATATCCGTTAAATTCCCATTTTCATCCACTGTAAACTGCACCACTGCTTTACCCTGGATATTATTTTCCAGGGCCGTTCTTGGGTACCTCAGATTGGTATACATGTAGTGACTCAGTTTTTCTCTGGAACATTTTATCAATTCCGGTCCCGACATTATAGTTTCATCACAACCGGGAAACCGTGGCATTTCATCGATTTGTTTTTCACCAGTCGATGATATAAACCTGCCGTGTTCATAGATTTTTTCGAGAATTATATTTCCCAGACTGTCTAAGGTTATCTGTTTTCCGTGTAGTTTTCCTTCTTCATAATTTTCAAATTTTGTGATGCCGGTATCAGGGTCGGAAAATTTCCACTCTCCTGTTTTTTGATCGTTTTTAAATTCACCGGATTCATCAGTGTTTAAAATCCACAAACCTTCTCTGAGGTTGTTTTTATAGATCCCTCTGTTGACAATGGTACCGTCATCCCAGTTTTCCTGGTAGAGGCCATTTTTAATCATCAGATTTTTATCTAAAAACGTTCCCAGCGTAGTAATCTGCTTAGTTGGTGGATAATATACTTTAACCATATATTCGCCACTTTTAAGCAATTCCATAGTAAATTGTTGGTCCCATTTTAACAGCTTGGAGCCAGCCTCCAGTTTGTCCTTATACCAGTGTTTATAATACTGCCCAGACACATTCCCTATTGAAAAGGCTAAGATAAAAATAAGAAAAATTTGTTTCATTCCAGTCAAATGATATACCATGACAATATTATTCAATATTTCTCATATAAGTCATAAAAACAAGAAGTACAATACCCGTAATTTTTAAAATTATTTCGTACCAGGATCCAAATATATCGGAGACCAACAATAAATACAAGCTTGAAGACACAACCGCTTTATCTTTAAATTCTTTATTGGTAAACTGTCTTTTGGCAAAAATCAGCGAAATCACCAGAATGACAAAGGTCACCGCGGCACACAGATAATTGTCCATAAAATGAAACCAGCTGTTGAGTAACACAAATAAAACGGGAAAAATTATCAAGGCATTGGTCAACATAGCTATTGTAATTTATAATGGTTTAAAGCTGAAAGATACTGCATTTCTTCCAGCTTCCAAAACAACTAAAAAGTAAATATTTGATCAATAAATATATCTCAAATTTTTATCCCCAAAAGTTACCTTTTTGGCTTTTATCTAAAAATCACATTTTATTTTGCCAAAAACTCATCATAGCCCCTGAATATGCCACCAAAGACTTTGTTTTGGACGGTATAAAAGTCGGTGTCGTTGACCCAGACGAACATACGGTTCTGACTCCTGATTTCTCCCGGTGTCCTGGCGTTTCCGGCTTTGATTTCAAAATAATCGTAGGACCAGTAGCTATGTTTTTTCAGTTTACCGTCTTTACGCTGCAGCGTAACAATACAGTCCGGCTGCCTGGCAAGTACAGAATCCCTCAACGGATACTGGCTCAACAGACTCTCGGCTCCCAGGCTGGCAAACTGAGACAAATAATAATCCACAAATTTCAAATTGACTTTATCCTGTGATGTAGAGCGTGGCGAAGCGGGTTCAAATCTGATGTTTTTTGCAGGGTCAGTGATGATAAACGAGCTGGGGCGGTCTTTGGGATATTCCACTTTAAGGTATTCAATGTCTCCGGGCTGCTCCACAAAAAGGGTCCTGTCTCTGTAGTTGTCCAGAGGCTGTTCAAACCGTGACCTCACACCACCAGCGAGTCCCGGTAAATGCATGGCATATGGCTGACTGGTGCCTCCCAGCAGCATATAAGTTCCGTCATTTTTGGGGGTGTCTGATCCGACAAATATGATTTTGGCTGGTTTATCATCATCAGTGTAGACATCCATCTGGATGCCGTTGGCTTTGATGCTTTTAAGTATGGGCTCTGTGGCTGCATTTGACGGGATATAAAGCATCCTGAGGCCTGTGATGACCCTTTCTATATTGACAAAAACTGCCGGGTCTACATCGTAGCGGCTGTTAAGTATCCAGCCCTTGCCCTTGCGGGTAAAGATCAGGGGTTGCAGTTTTATATGGCGGATGACCACTTTTTGCACTTCTTCTATGTTATCTACGGTAAAGCCCCTGGATGCAGTCAATGAAGGATCACTGGCTTTTTTATCCTTGTTTACAAGGTAATATGCGATGAGGCCGAGTCCCAGAAGCAAGGCGGTCAAGTAAACGATTTTTTTCATCTGCATTTCATTTTTATGATTAAAGCCGGCGTTCAGGCCGTATATTTACGCTTTCGGACATACCGGTAAACCAATCCAAAAAGTATAAGAAGAATCAGCGGAAGTTCTACATTGAGGAACTGCCAGAATGTCTTTTCCTGTCGGGTCTTTACCGGATCCAGGAGTCTGAGCTTGACCTCCTTGGACCTCGATGTGAGTATGTTGTCCTCGTCGAGCATATATTCCACCGCATTGAGGATAAACTCCTTGTTTCCTTTGTAGTACCTTCGTTCCCACTTGTTGTAACCAATGTCTTCGGTTTCGCCGGAAACGGGATTTACTAAGTTTTTGGCAAAATCCGAATCCGTCACAATCAGTTGCCGGGCTGGTTTGCTCTTGTCCAAAAACTTCATGCCTATGTTGTCAAGGGTAGCCTGAAACTCGGGTGTGATCCTGTTTTTAAAAAAGGACTCAAACTCGCCTTCGAGCAATACAGCCAAAGCCTTGTTGCCATCGTTAAACTTGGCGGGGTCAGGTGACGACTTGAGAATCTCGAAGGTAAGCCTCACAGGTGCAAGCTGTGTCCTGCTGTATCTGGAACTATGCAAAAGAATGGTCTTGGTCACCGGCCCATTGGTTTTTACAGTGTCAATGGAGCCTGGAAAAGAGAAATTGACCCTGTCTATGTTTTTAGCTATAGGGTGCTCAGTGTCCGAAGCTACAGACAGATTGTAAATCCATGGAAAAAGCTTTGTTTGTGGTTTGTCACCTGTCATGCCTACCACCTGCGGAATAGAGGAACACTCGAGGTCTACGACAAAATCAGGCATAAGCCTCACTCCGTACCTGAAAAGCATATCATCCAGACCCGTCTCAAATGCCGGCGGTACAAAAAATTTGTACTTGTTGATACTGTCGAGCGATACGTCAAACTTGTCGATAAGCCAAATGACCCTGCCACCTGCCATGATGTACTGATCGAGCTTAAACTGATCTTTCAGCGGTATGGCGGTTTTGGGTCCGCAGACCATGACCAGGTCGATTGTAGAGTCGATTCGCATCAGCGTATCCGGATTGACCCTTCCCACCTTGTGAAACTTCCTGATTTCGGCTTCCAGCCTGAAGGTTTGACTGGCATCCCATTCGCCGTGGCCCTGGAGGAAAAGCACGTTTTTAGCCCGTGGAGCCTGCAACTTCTGGAAGGCATTGGCAAACTTGTATTCTAGCAGCGAAATGGACTTATTGAGCACTACTTCTTCGTCGTCGCCGGGCTTTTGGTCCTCGAGGAGATTGACGACATATTGGCGTTGTTTGTAGTAGATGATGGCAAAAGGAAATACCGCTTTTTGTACTACCTTGGTTCCGTCAGAATAACTGAGAGATACAGGTATAATCTTTTCTTCCTGCAGCATTCTGGCTCTTTGTTCCCTTTCCCTGACGGTACCTGATGCAGGGTCTTCAAATTCAAAGCTGACGTTTGGGTTGATATCACGGATTTTACCCAGCATGTCACGAACGGCACTCTGCAGCCTCACAAATCCGGCCGGAAATTCGCCATCGAGCAATACCCTGACGGTTACATTGTCATCGGGGGCAGCCATAATTCTGGCTGTACTTTCGCTGATGGTAAATCGTTTATCTTCTGTCAGGTCCCACTGAAATCTCACATACGCCGCAATGATATTGACCACAAAGATGATGGCCAGCATAAGGAGGAGGGTAACCCATTTTCCTGATTTTCTCAATGGCTTCATGTCCATGGTCAGCTTCTTTTTGCGAGGATGGTGTGATTGATAAAAAGAAACCCTGTGATTACCGAAAGGAAATAAACGATGTCTCTGCTGTCGATCAGACCCTTGCTGATGCTCGTATAGTGGTAATTGATGCCCAGTTTCTGGATAAAAAGGTCAAGATTGGCCGCAAAGGCCGGCATTCTGGCTATGTAAGTAAAAGCCCAGTGGAAAAAGAAACACATAAAGGCACCAAGGATAAAAGCTACAATCTGGTTAGTAGTAAGTGCTGAGGCGACCATACCTATGGCCACAAAAGCGGCACCCAGAAAAAAGAGTCCAATGTACGACCCGAAAATGGCTCCGGAGTCCAGGTTTCCAACCGGCGACCCCAGACGATATACCGAAAAATAATAAATGAGCGTAGGCAAAAGGGCAAAAACTACAAGGGTAACATTTGCAAAAAACTTGCCCATTATGATGTCTGTGGCTGTGAGTGGCTTTGTAAACAGCAATTCTATGGTGCCTTTCATGTTTTCTTCCGCAAAACTTCTCATGGTAATGGCCGGAATGAGAAACAAAAATACCAGTGGGGCAATGGAAAAAAGCTGATCCATCGTTGCATAGTTATAGTCGACTACTGATGTATCAGAAAATACCCACATAAAAAGGCCAACTGACACCAGGAAGACTCCTATAACCAGATAACCGGTCACAGAGCTGAAAAAAGCCGCTATTTCCTTACGGTATATGCTCAGCATGTCACACGGTTTTGGTTAGTTTGCGGAATACGTCTTCGACATTGGCCCGGTCGATCTTCATTTCCAGGATGACGATGCCATGGGTTACACAACAATTAAACACGGCTTTTCTCACATCGTGGTTCCCTGATGCCGTGATGATATAGGTATTGCCTTCCCTGACGGCATGGTTTACACCACTTAAAGAGTCAAATGCTGAAGCTGGAATGGATGCCGACTCGACTTCGAGGTATATGGTCTGCCCCTGCCCCATCTTTGCCGTAAGACGGTCTATGGGTTCATTGGCGACAAGCCCTCCATTATTTATAATCACCACCCGGTCACAGAGGGCCTGTACTTCCTGCATGATGTGCGACGAAAAAATCACCGTTTTTTCCCTACCCAGGTCTTTGATGAGCTGCCGTATGTCGATCAGCTGGTTCATGTCAAGTCCTGAAGTAGGTTCGTCGAGGATGAGAACTGCCGGGTCATGTATGATGGCCTGAGCCAGCCCAACCCTCTGCCGGTAGCCTTTGGACAAGGCTCCAATGGTCTTTTTTTGTTCTTTTTCGAGACCGGTCATACCTATCACTTCAGAAATCCTTCCGGCCCTGTCTTTAACACCGTGGATACTGGCCACAAACTGTAAAAATTCGCGGACATACATTTCGTCATACAGAGGATTGTGCTCAGGTAGATAGCCAATGTTTTTACGAGCCAAAAGCGGCGAAACAGTCACGTCATGACCCTCCACTACCACTGTACCCTCGTCCGGAGGCATGTAGCCGCAGATCATCTTCATGGTGGTCGTCTTGCCCGCTCCGTTGGGACCCAGAAAACCCAGAATTTCCCCAGGTCGGCCTTCAAAACTAAGGTCATTTACCGCCACCTGGCTTCCAAACCGCTTTGTCAATCCATTGACAGAAACCGACATATGAGTGATGTTTGATTAGTTTGTTGAAAAAAAACGTTGCAAAAGTAAGATAATTGCCTTAAAAAACCATTTGTTTGACTCAAGGCGTGCCTCAAAGTGTATTGCAGGCGTCAGATCCGTATTTTGTCAGGAACGTTTGCGGTATGTGTAGATAGCCAGAAAATTGAGCACAAAGCCTATGGCAGAGATGACCCTGATGTGCGGCCACAGATCGCGGAGTGTGGCTCCTTTGAGCAAAACCATCCTCATGGCATCCACAAGGTAGGTAAGAGGATTCAGGTATGCTATTTTCCTTGCCCATGGCGGCATGCTTTCGATGGTGGTATAAAGTCCGCTGAGCAGGATGAAGATCAACATAAAAAAGAAAGCCACCATCATGGCTTGTTGCTGCGTAGAGGTAAAATTGGAAAGCAGCAGTCCAAATCCTACGATAGCCAGTAGGTACAGGGCGGCAAAAATGTAGATATTGCCTATGTTGGTCCCGGGCTGGATGCCATGTACCACATAACTCACCAGAAGGCCGAGTGTCAGGATGACAAAACCCAGCAACCAAAATGGCACCAGTTTGCCCAGTATAAACTGAATCTTGCTGATCGGGGTGACATTGAGCTGCTCTATAGTGCCCAGTTCCTTTTCCTTGACAATGTTGAGGGCAGACAAAAAGCCACCTGTCATGGTAAGAAGCACAGCCAGGATACCCGGAACCATAAACCGCTGGTAGTCCATATAGGGATTGTAAAGGCTTGTACCAATGACTGTAATAAAAGGTTCTGGATTGAACTTTGGGAATTCAAACCAATCCTTGCGGATTTCCTGGTTAAACTGCTGGATAATGCCCATGGTATAAGCGGAGCCGAGATTGCCCTTGGTGCCATTGACTGCATTGACAAAAAGCTGAAGGGAGGCCTTGTTTTCGCGGATGAGGCTGGCTTCAAATCTGGGAGGTATTTCTATAAAAAGATCGGCTTTTTCGGATTCGAGCCACTCGAGGCCTTCATGGTGGTCTGAAGAGTAGGCTGCCAGCCTGAAATAGGAGGAATGCTCCAGCTTGGAGATCAGCTGCCTGGCATAATCGGAGTGATCGAGGTCAATGATGCCCACTTTGATATTTTTAACCTCGTAGTCTGCAGCAAAGGGAAGGAGTATCAGTTGCATTACCGGCATTAAAAAAATAAGCCTCAGGATGGCCGGGTCCCGAAATATCTGTCTGAATTCTTTTTTAAGGATCAGTAAAAAAGTGGTCATGACAGCCTGATTTTAAAGTTTCTGTAGCTTATCGCCAAAAATACTGCGGCATAGGCAGCCAGCAACAAGACTCTGTGGTAAACAGCCCCGAAGCCGAGACCTTTAATCATGATGTCATTGATGCTGTAGTAAAACCATTTGGCCGGGACCACATTGGACAATACCTGCAGCGGAATGGGCATATTTTCAATCGGAAACATAAATCCCCCAAACATAAGAGTAGGCAACATGAGGCCCATAAGAGATATCAGCATGGCGACCTGCTGGCTGTTTGTAGCCGTAGATATGGCCAGCCCAAATGAAAGTGAAGTGATGATAAAAACCAGGCTCACAAGATACAAAAGTAATATGCTGCCCCTGATGGGTACATCCAGCATCGTGACACTAAGTATCAGGATGACGGTAACCAGCATCAGGCTTAACAGTAGGTACGGAATGGCCTTGGAAAAGATGGCGGTCATAGCATTCATCGGCGAAACAAGGAGCATTTCCATGTTTCCCAACTCTTTTTCCCTGACAATGGACACAGACGTCATCAGCGTACAAATGATCATCAGCACCATAGCCATCACTCCCGGGACAAAAGTATAAGATCCCTTGAGCTGAGGATTGTACAGCATCCTGGGGCTGACTTCTATTTCGTAGGGGATGTCTGGTTTTCCAAAAATTTGATTTCGGAAATCATTGACAATGCTTTGTACGTATAGTTGTATGGTAGCGGCAAGATTGGGGTTGGTGCCGTCGGTGAGCAGTTGCACCGATGTTTCGTGGCTGTGTCTGAGATCAGCAGAAAAACCGGACGGAATGACCACAACCATATGTGCACTGCCACTGCGGAGCCTGTCCGTGCCTTCGTCCGGATTGGACACATAACCCACTACATCAAAGTATTTGCTGGCATCAAGTCTGGTGATGAGCATGGCAGAATGTACATCATGTGCCTGGTCACAAATCAGGAGCCGGTTATTTTTTACCTCATTTGACAAGGCAAAACCAAACAAAACAATCTGCACCACAGGAATGCCAAAAAGTACCAACAAGGTCTTGCGGTCACGGAGTATGTGGTGTATCTCCTTGATGACAAATGCTTTAAGCTGATTAAAACGGGTATTGTTTGCCATGGTCATTCGTTTCTTTTGGCTCCCCGGGCAAGCATGTAAAATACCTCGTCCATGGATGAGGCTCCAAACTGTGTTTTAAGCTCAGAGGTCTTGCCCAGGGCTTCAATCCTGCCGTCGACCATGATGGCTACCCTTCCGCAATATTCTGCTTCATCCATGTAATGTGTGGTGACAAAGATGGTGATGCCTTCGCGGGCCGTTTCGTAAATCATATTCCAGAATTGACGCCGGGTAATGGGGTCTACCCCTCCTGTGGGTTCATCCAGAAAAACAATGCGGGGACGGTGCATGATAGCTATGGAAAACGACAGTTTCTGCTTCCAACCCAATGGCAGCTGTGATACCAGAGTATTTCTTTCCTGATCCATGTCCAGTTTATGCATCATCAGATCAGTGACCTCTTTTATCTGCCTGAGGCTCATTCCGTAAAGGCCGCCATAGTACTCTATGTTTTCCCAGACCTTCAAATCCTGATATAGCGAAAATTTCTGGCTCATGTAGCCAATGTTTCTTTTGACCTGCTCGGAATCGGTAGCAATGTTATACCCTGCGACAAACGCACTTCCTGATGTGGGCCGCAACAAGCCCGTGAGCATCCTCATAGCTGTTGTCTTTCCGGCACCGTTGGCACCCAGAAAGCCGAATATTTCCCCACGCGGCACTTGAAGGGATATAGAATCCACGGCGATAAAATCACCGAATTTTTTAGTCAGGTTGTGGGCCTCGATGGACATATCCGTATCCAGAATCCGATCTTTCATGACACATCATGCATTTTGGCCAGAAAAACATCTTCTATGGACGGCAGGATGGACCTCACCTCACCGGCAGCAACACCATGGGCAGCAAGAGCAGCAGCGATGGCTTTTTCATTTAAAGCAGCTGTTTTTATATGGAGGCTTTCGCCGAAAATATATGCGTCATCAACCCCGTCAATTTTTTCTACGATGGCTTTGGCTCTGTAAATATCTGGCGTAGCCAGTGAAAGCAACCTATCAGGAAAACCGGAAACAAGGCCATCAGGTGTGCCCTGATCCAAAATCAGTCCTTGCTGTATAAGTGCCAGCCTGTCGCACATCGACGCTTCATCCATGTATGGCGTGGAAACCAGGATGGTGATTCCCTCGTCCTTGAGTCTTCTGAGCATCTGCCAGAATTCCTTGCGGCTGACAGCATCGACACCTGTTGTTGGCTCATCTAGCACCAGTACTTCTGGCTTGTGTATGAGGGCACAGCAAAGGGCAAGTTTTTGTTTCATACCTCCTGACAAGGCTCCTGCCCTTCTGGCTTTGAATGGCTCGAGCTGCACATAGATGTCTCTGATCAGATGATAGTTGGCCTCGATGGTTGTGTTAAAAATACTGGCATAAAAAGTCAGGTTTTCGGCGACTGTGAGGTCCTGGTACAGCGAAAAACGGCCGGGCATATACCCGAGCTTGCTTCTCAAAATTTTAAAATCCTTTACCGCATTATATCCTCCTACGGTCACAAGGCCGCTGTCAGGAAGCATCAGAGTGGTTACAATCCTAAACAACGTCGTCTTACCGGCACCGTCAGGACCCAAAAGCCCGAAAAGTTCCCCTTCCCTGACTTCCATGTTTATGTGGGACAGTGCTTTTATTTCACCCTTTTTCCCAAACGACTTTGATATGTCAGAGACTGAGATCATTTTTCAGCAGTGTTTTGCACAAATGCCAGCTCACCGTACATACCGAGCCTGATCAAACCGTCATTTTTGACACTGACCTTGACAGCATACACCAGGTTTGCTCTTTCGTCGCGGGTTTGAATGGTCTTTGGAGTAAATTCTGCCTTGTCAGAGATCCAGGTAACTTTGCCTTTGTAAGCCTTGAACTCGTCCTTGCCCTGATCTACGAAGACATCTACCTGATCTCCCGTCTTTATCCGTCCCAGCTGGTCACCAGTGACATAAGCCCTCAATACCATCTCCTCCATATCCGCCAATTTGAGCAGAGGCTTTCCCACAACCGTAAATTCGCCTTCCTCGGCGTATTTGGTCAGTACGGTTCCTTCCTGTGGTGCTTTTATATAGGTGCGGGCTATCTGGTCCCTTACCTGGTCGAGCCTTTTTTCCATGGGTTCTCTTTCGCTTATGATGCCCCGGTTCTGGATGGATACCTGATCACGGGCTGCTTTTATCTGGCTGAGGATGACAACTTTCTGTTCAGAGGCTGTAGCCAACTGACTTTTGAGTATATCCACCTTGCCGTTGATGTCATCCATCTGCTGGGCGGTGGCGGCCTCACCGGCAAACAATGACCTGACCCTCGCCTGTTCTTTTTCCATGACACGCAGTTGCTCACCCAAGGTCTTCAGCTGCGATTCTGCGACTGCCAGTTGTTGGTTGAGTACAGTGATTTGTGGTTGCGGGCTGTTTTGCTTTTGGTCCAGTGCCTTTACCGATGACCGGGCCTGATCCAATTGCAACACCAGCGTCGTGCTGTCTATCCTGGCTAAAAGCTGACCCATAGCTACAACGTCTCCTTCCCTGACCGGAAAACTGAGGATTTTACCATTGGCCTCAGAAGATACAATGATTTCCCGGGACTCAAATGTGCCGGAAGCATCATAATTCATGGCGTTGTCCCTGCATGATGTAAGCCCGTATAATGCCGCTGCTGTCAACACAATAATTAGTGGAAGTCTGGTCATATAATTTAAATTTTTCGGAATATTTATAATTCGATTGTCAAAAGCCGACACCCGCAACCAGGTCGTACATGTACACGGCCTTTAGGTGCTGGATGCGGTGAATTTCCCTGCTGAGAATGGCTTCATTTTCGTCATTGATGACATCCAGATAATCTGCTGCGGTACGAGCCCCATGTTCAAACTGCACTGCAGCTGACTGCCTGATTTCTTTTCTTAGGTCGATAATCCGGTCATCACCTGCCACTACGTCCTTTAGTCTCTCTATATCGGCACTAAGTCCCGCCAGTCTTATCTTAGCCTGTCTGTCAAAGTTTTGCCTCCTGAGCCTGACTTTTTCTTTCTGGATGTCCGAGATTTTTCCGTCATGGTCTCTGGTGTAGAGACTTCCCAGGTTCCATTGTAAGCGGAGGCCACCGAGATAATAAGCGGCAAATTCGTTTTTCAGAAAATTAAGGCCCGGTTTGCCATAACCTGCCTGACCAAACAACTGCAGCTTTGGCCTGTTGAGAGCCAGGTCTGCTTTGCGGGTATGGTCAAGCTGCATTTCCTGTAATACCAGAATCCTATTTCCCGGCCTCTGACTGATGTTCTCTCCACCCGGTGTCCTTGTTGGCGGTGCTGACAGCCTCGTGTCGGCATCCAGGTTTTTACCTGTTACTATGGATAAGTTTTGGAGCAGGGTGTATCTGAAAGCTCGGATCTCACCTTGACGCTGATCGAGAGTCACAGCCTCTGCATCTATGCGTCGCAGATCAGATTTGAGTGCTGCCCCGTTGGCTACAGCCACCTCAATTTTTTTTCTTACAGCCTCCAGGTC